>JAMOMX010000456.1 GCA_027066935.1 Sulfurimonas sp.
CCTCTTTTTCTTACTATATTTTTAGATTTTGGTGTTGCCATCTTTTTATTGTAATCATCTATGATATTTTCATGTTCCCATCTGTACATCTGTTTATTTGGTGTTACATCTGAAAGACAATTTTGTTTTAGTGGGCAAATTTTACAATTGCTACTTGATATCCTATAGACATCTAACATTCTTCCATTTCTCTCATACTGGTTTTCTATTTTGTGTAACTCTTTATTGTTTGGGCAGATATAACAATCATCTTCATGATTGTAGGTAAATTGGTTTTTAGAAAATCTTGCACTTTTTATCTTTTTATTGGCTCCTGTGCATCTTGGTGGTATGATAGTCTCAATGTTCTCTTCTATGCATTTCTTGATTTCTTTAGTGGAGTAATAACCTTTATCTGCTGTTACTATCATATTTGGGTTATTTACTATCTCTTTTGTTTTTATTGCCATATTATGTAGTTGGTCTAAATCATGACCATTTGTTGATATATCGGTTGCTACAATAAACTTATATTTATGGTCTACTGATATTTGGCTATTGTAAGCCATGAGGTTATGAGATGGTTTACTCATTGCTGTTGCATCACAGTCAGTCTTATTGTATTGCTCTTTACCTAGTGTGTTAAGAAGTTCTAAATCTTTATTTAGCTGTTCTTGTTTCTTCTTTAATTTTTCTATCTCTTCTTTGGAGATTTTTAGGTTTGTGTGATTTTTATCCTCTTTATCAAGAGTATCTAGCAAGGTCATATAGTTTTTTATATCTTCTTCTATTTTGGCTATATCTTTTTTTACTGTTTTTTTCATAATAAGAGTATTTTTACTCGCATTGGCTCTTAAAAATGCTCCATCTACTGCTACTAAATCTCCACTTATAAATTTTATATTTTTGATAAGGACGCTAAACTCTTTGAATATTGTTTGTAGAGTTTTTGGATTATCTTTTCTAAAGTTTGCTATTGTCTTATAGCTTGGTGTTAATCCTTGGGTTAGCCACATCATCTCGATGTTTCGACCAATCTCTTGTTCTAGTTTCCTTGAACTTCTTATTTTGTTTAAGTATCCGTACATGTAGATTTTTAGTAGTAACTTTGGGTGGAATGCTGGTTGTCCATCTTTAATCAAACTCTTCTTTGTTTTTATTTTTAGCTTGGAAATGTTTAGTATATTTACATACTCTTCGATGGCTCTTACTGTGTTATCCTCCGATACCAACTCATCTAAACTTGGTGGAAACATAAGTTGTTGTTTTCGGTTTAATCCTTCTTTGTATAGTCCCATTTTTAACCTCTTTTGATATGTATATTATACTGTTTTATGGGTTTTAAATTGGTGTTTTTTACTCTTATTTTGTTAAAATATTTATATGCTTTTGAGTTGGAGTTCTTTCACAGTCTCGTAGCAAACAAAAATATATGGCTCCTACGGCAAATTTTAAAGAAAAAAAAACATGATATCATGCAGATATTATAACGATTGCAAACAGCCATATATTTTTGTACTAGATCGTTGTATCCTTACAATTTCAATCTCATCAAAAAAAACAAAGGGCTTTATCAAGACGAAAAAATATTACAGACAATTTATAGTTTAATTGTCGCTCCGCCACTTTTTTAAAAAAAGTAGCACAAAAATCTCATAGAAAACGAAAACTTTGATATAATTAAAAAAGACAAATCTTAAAAGGATGGGTAAATGCCAACCATTTCAATGTTCTATGGAATAATTGTAAGAATGTATTGTGCTCCTAAAGAGCATAATCCTCCACATATTCATGTTTATTATCAAGATGATAAGGCTATCATAGATATCAATAAATGTGAACTAACTGAGGGTAAATTTCCTAAGAATAAATTGAGAATTGTTCTTGCTTGGGTAGAACTTAGACGTGAAGATTTGCTTGCAGATTGGAAATTGGCACAAAATGGTGAATTACCATTTAAAATTGACCCTATAAAATAGGAGCTTAAAATGTATTTATCAATTGTAGATGTAAAACCACTTGAAAATTATCAACTTTTATTGAAGTTTGAAAACAATGAAGAAAAGATATTTGATGTTACTCCATATTTAGAAATTGGCAAATTTCAAGAACTCAAAGATGAAAAACTTTTTAAAACTGTAAGGGTTTCTTTTGACAGTATCGAATGGGACAATCAGCTTGATTTAGACCCTAAACTTTTATATCAAAAAAGTAAGGCTATTGTAGCTTTATAAAAAATGTTTTATGGCATTGAAACTTAGAGATACAACAAAGCTTTGTAGCCAATATCTTACCCCAGCGAGATTTAACTTTATCTTGTAAAAAAGCTTGTTATCATAAATAAATATTATCAAGATAGCAACAGGTAAGATATTGGCTAAAGTCCACCGTTATGTAAAACAAGGAAATATATAAATGGATATAATTAAAAATCACCATTTTGTAAGTCAATTTTATCTAAGAAAATGGTCAAAATGTGGAAAAAAAGTTTTAACAACTATTAATAATAGTAATATCAGAAATATGAATATAGATAAAATTGCAAGTTCTAATCACTTATATCGAATTGACAATATTAATGATGAAACAAGAGCAATTTTATTAAAAGAATTAAAAAAACAGAGATTACCTATTATGGGGGATTTACTTGAACAGATAATAAATAATATGTCGATTATGAATACTCTTAAAAGTTTATATACTCAGAATAATATAACAAAAGAAGAATCAATATTAAAAAGTAATACTGTAGAAGGGGTATATGGGTTAATTGAAGATTTAGCTGCACCGTTAATTGAAAAATTAATAAATAACGATATTGAAGATTTTGATATTGATGATTATCAAAATGTATTTAGATATGCAATATATCAATTAACAAGAACACCAAAAGTTAAAAATATTACTAAAGAAAAAGTAGAACCTATTTTAGAAAATAAGAATATTGATTATAAAAATTATCATATAATAATGTCATTAATTATGTCAGAACAAATGCTATTAACATTCATTGAAAAATTATTTAAGATAACAATTATGGAAAATAATACTGATTTAAATTTTATTACAAATGATAATCCCATCTTTAATATTTATCCAATAGAAACAAATAAAGTGAAATTTTACTTACCTATTTCACCAAGAAAAGCATTATTCTTTGAAGAAGCAAATATTGATTTAAAGTCAGCAATAGCTTTAAAAAATCAAATTTTGAATGGAAAACAATACAATAAATATTTTTTAGATTCAGTGGAAATAACAAGAGAAGAAGTTTTAAATTTAAATAATAGAATGAAAGAAAATAGTGATAGATTTTTATTTTTATATGAAGAACAAGATTTAGTAAATACATAACAAATCAGAGAAGCTAATAAATTACCCTGCGGTTAATTTATTAGCTTACTTTGGTCGTTATAAAACACTTCAAAGCACAAGAAAAAAAGATAAGTCAAAAGAGTTCAAACATCATCAAAGAAAAAATTAAAAGCTCAATATCTCATAAAGTAGTAAATCTCTCTTCATGAAGAGCGTTATTGACTGGCAAACTCTTTCTTTCATAATCCAATTAAAAATTTAAACACTTTTGGTTTTGCAAACATCGTACAAAAGTAGCAAAAGCGGTTGCAAAGCAAACTTTCCTTGAAAAACTCAAAAGACAAAACAACTACTTTAAAGAAAAGTTTTTGTACTTTTAAACTACAAAAGATTAAAAAACTAAAAAGCTTTGGATTATAAAAGAAAGCCAACTAGACATAAAAACTATCTCTGGAAGCAAAGCTCAACTGACTTCATGCCAAGTTTGATTTGGAGTGGTTAACATTGTTTCATAACAAGGCGTAGCAAACAAAAATATATGGCTCCAACGGCAAATTTCAAAGAGAAAAAAACATGATATCATGCAGATATTATAACAATTGCAAACAGCCATATATTTTTGTACTAGATCGTGAACACTTGAACAAAGTTTGTTTTATAAAGATGAACTTAGTTTAGTCTATATTCTTTTTAGGATAAAACTACTTGAATGAAAATTAATGAAAAATAGGAAATGAAGTTTGAAAGAAAAAAACTATACAACAAACGAGAAAACAGATTGGATGAAATTATTTCAAGGCTATTTATGGATAGGAATAGTGCTAGTTCTTTTTACCGTGATATTTGATTTACTGTTCCCAAAGATGCCTTTCTGGGCATCTGTTATTTTAGGATTAGTTAATTCAATAGGTATAGCTGTTGTAGTAGCATCGATTTTCACATTTGCATCAGGAACATCAGAATTTGTAAATAAAATTCAGAGTTTACTTCAAGATATTGTTGTAAGCAGGAATTTTTTAGGTAACATTGATTCTGAAAGCAAAAGAGATGCTTTGAATGCACTTATCAAGCCATCTAGTGAAGAAAAAAGAGTTTATTCTAATATTGAAGATTATTTAAACACGTATGTAACGCAAACAATGGATATTACAACCAAGTGTATTAGAAGTAATTACAATGTTCATGCAAGGGCTTACATTGACACAATTGATGATAATAAAGTTGTTTGTGTCAAGTCCGATATCTCTTATCGTTTATATCCAACAAAAGATGGTTATAGTGATATTAAAGTAGGGTTTGTTATTGAAGATAAACTTTCTACTTGTGAAAAAATCGTTATCAATACTCCTCATGGGGTAAGGGAGGTTATTGAATCTCAAGATATTAAGTTTGAAGATGTTGAAGTTGATGCTGGATGGGTTCGTATTGCTAGTATTGATTTATCAAAACATGCAAAAAATTGTTCACATCTTGACATTTCAATAGAATTTTTTGAAGTAGGTGCAGACCATTGGATGATGTTGTCTTTTTGTGCTCTTATGCCAACGGATGGATTCAAGCATGTATTGCATTGTTCAGATGGACTTCAAATCAACAGTTTTCATACATTTATTCATGGGGCAAAGTTTTATGTTGATCAAAAGTCTAATACAGAAATGACAGTATCATCTAACGAATGGATAAATGAAGGTACTGGATTATCAATACTAATTTCACAACCACACGTAAGTAGTTAAAAATGTAGTCATTGGTCGGAGATTGAATCTTAACTTTTTGATGTTAAAATAAATTTAGATATAGCATATTTTTGGAAAAAGTATGCAAAAAAATAGGTATATTTTTGCTTTTTGCAAAATTTTTTCTGAAAAAACTTCTGAGGATAAAATTTTATGCTAAAATGCATATATAAA
>JAMOMX010000457.1 GCA_027066935.1 Sulfurimonas sp.
TTCTACAGTTTTATTCAAATTATTATGTATACACTCATTGCATTTAATTGATATAGGAAGATTACAAAAATTGTTATCACTACCCATTAAAAAGAATGATGGGCACAATGATAAAAAATCATGAAAGACATACTCTATTTTTATATTATATGACTTTTTTATCTCTTTAATAGTTTTAAATACATTAATTAATTCACTTTCTTTAATAAAAACCAAATTATTAATAAAAATATTTTTAATATCTATTTGAGTAAATAATACTTTTAACTCAAATATATTCTTCAAACTATACTTATGTTCAATTTCACCATACCGTGTAGAAAGCACCCACTCTTTTCTATCTATAGAGTGAGTTAATAATAAAACTTTATAATTTTTATCGCTAAAATAGTTAATTTTATCTTCTCTATATAAATATGCTCCACCTTTTTCGTTATCTAAATCTATTATCAATAAACATTTTTTTGTAGATTGTGATAACATAAGTGAAGCAGCTACTCTATATTTTAACCAAGGATCTTGTTTTATAAAATTTTCAATAGATGCCATAGCATCAGGCCATCTTCTTTGCAATAACTTACTATTAGTCTGCATAAGAAATTGTTTTTCACTACTATCAAAACTACCCCCATGGTTATGAAATACAAATAAATTTGGACACAATACATTTCTCCAGCCATGATGAATTGCTCTCATACACCAATCATTTTCTTCTCCATAGCCTTTGCCAAATGCTTTAGCATCAAAAGAACCAATTTCATCCCAACATAATTTATTTATAGCCATACAAAATCCAACACCTGAATGAATATCACAATCCTTATCTATCTTAGGATTTAAACTTTGAAATGCGTTATCTACTTCTTGAAATGTGAAACCTGATGGCAATTTATTATCCTCTCCAAAAATCGGATAACTAAAAAATACTGCACTATTTGAAAATGGTGTAATTGATGCAATCTTATCAGTAGTATAAAATGGTGTCACAAGTCTACTTAACCATCTTTTAGGTACTACAACATCTGTATTTAAAATTACAAAGAATTTACTTTTCACTTTTGTAACAGCAAAATTTATAGTTTGTGTAAAACCAAGATTAGTAGAGTTTTCAAAATAAAAACAATTATCTTTATTATCTATTTTATCTAAAATATATTGTTTAACTTTATAGTCTGGACTAGCATCATTAATAATTATCAAGCGATATTTTATATCAGTATTATTAAACAAACTATCAAATAAGGGTTCTAAATATTCCATCCCATTATAAACCGGTATTACAATATCAATTGTATCTCTGATATTATGTATCATTGGTGACTTAATAAGTACATTGTTTAATTTAGTAATAGGAGTATGCCTAGCTATAGATTTATATGGCAATATTCTTTTTCTGACTTTAACAATTACTTCTCTAAACCTTCCATTTTTTATAAAAGAAAGTGTTTTTCTTATATTTTTCAATAATAATATTAATATAGGTGGCATTAACTTTTTAATTCTGTTTTTAATACGCATAGATTGTGCAATTTGCTCTAATTGCTTATTTGAGGAATATAGTGTTTCTATCTCTTTTTGTTTTTTTATAAATTCTATTTTATACTCTTCAGCCTGCTTATCCCTTTCTTGAATTTGCTTATTCTTTTCTTGAATTTGCTTATTCTTTTCTTGAATTTGTTTATTCTTTCCTTGAATTTGTTTATTCTTTTCTTGAATTTGCTCATTCTTTTCTTGAATTTGCTCATCTTTTAAACTCTCTATTAATCTAATCTTTTTAAAATTAAATTCTATATTATCAACACATTTAATATCTGATACATCAACTATTATTTTAGGAACACCATATAAAAAAGATATTGATTTATCTCTATTTTTTATTCCAGAATGAGAGTAACTATTAATTTCATTACCATTTATAATAATACTTTCAATATCAACATCTAATGCCAACTCTAAAGGTACAAACATTATAGAAAATATATTTTTATACTTACTGATATTAAATATAAATGATAATGTTTTTGAGAAATCTACATATTGTATTATTTTTTCTTTTTCATTAAATCCCATACCTGTATCTATATATAATATTTGTTTTTGTTTACTATCAAATTCAATTACTTTCTTGCACTTTGCCTTTTTTGCTTCAATAATAAATTGATACACTTCACCATATGGTCTCTTTTTTAATTCCAAACTTAAAGAATCTGATAAACTTTCATAATCATTATAAAATTCAGTATTTGAAGGAGCTATATACACTGCACTTTGATAACATATATTAAAACCTGATTTTAGAATCAATTCTTCCAATGTTTTTTTTGTAAAAAACCTTATATGTGTATTATCCAATATACCTTCATTGTTATAATAAAAATTATCTTTTAACAACTCTATAATTATTGAATTATGAGCTATATTTGGTAATGAAACTAAAATACTACCATTATCTGCCAATAAATCACCAGATTTATGTAGCACTTCTTCAGGATAATATAAATGCTCCAATACATCCGCAAATATTATATAATCAAATCGTATACCACGATACTCGTTTAACCAAAAATAATCTTCTATATTACCTACAATAATCTTTTCTGAGTATTTTGAAGTCTCTTTTGCTGCTTCTTCATCGAGTTCTACAGTATAAACTTTACAATTTAATTCTCTTTGCAAATATTTTGTCATACGACCATTTGCCGGACCAAACTCTAAAATAACACTATTTTTACTTATTCTATTTAAAATTATAGAAGCACTATTTTTAGTACTCAAATCTAAATCAAAATCATACTTCATTAGTTTTCCACTTATGTTCTAATATACATATACCCTCACCTACATATGGTGTATGCACAATAAATTTTTTATACTTTGATTTATAGTCAAAAGAAACGGAAGCATTTCTTTCAAATAATGCAACATCAAAAAAATAACTTCCTCCTAATAAATTAATCTTTTTATATTCTAATGTAAAAGTATTTATACCTTTATTCCAAGGGATTTTTATACAATCCAATAAGGTATTTAATCCACATATATACTGATTATCTATGGAATGTATAGCAATTCCAAGGACTGGTTCTTTAATAGTATCATCATAAACTTCATATTGAACTACTACATCTATACAATCTAAATAGTGCATATCTTTAACTAAATGTTCATCTTTAAGAATTGATATCTTTTTAATTTCAGCAATATTATTATTTAATACTTGACTATCTTTAGGATCGTCAATTTTTTCTTTCATTTTCAAAAAATCTATATATCTATCTGTAATATAATCAGTATCACCTATTGACTGTAACTCTCCATTATTTATCCACATGGTATATGTGCAAAACCTCTTAACAGAACTTATATCATGGGTTACAAATAAAATTGTCCTACCAGACTCTCTAAATTCATTAAACTTCTCCATGCATTTAAGCTGAAAATGCATATCACCTACACTTAATGCTTCATCAATAATCAAAATATCAGGCTCCACATTAATAGCCACGGCAAAAGCAAGTCTAGCAAACATCCCACTACTATACATCTTCACAGGCTGGTAAACGAACTCTCCTATATCTGCAAACTCTAGTATTGCATCAACTTTACTATCCATCTCCTCTTTTGTAAAACCCATAATAGTTCCATTTAGATAGATATTTTCCAGCCCTGTCATCTCAGGGTTAAACCCAGCTCCAAGCTCCAAAAGCGAAGCTATCTTACCATCTACTTTGACTTCTCCACTTGTAGGAGTTAAAACACCAGTGATAATTTTTAAAAGTGTAGATTTACCTGCTCCATTTTTACCGATGATGCCAACTGTCTCCCCTTTTTTGATCTCAAAACTCACATCATTAAGTGCATAAAAATCATGATGATAAGACTTTTTAAATGGATTTAGAGCCTCTTTTAGTCTATCTACTGGTTTACCATAAAGATGATATATTTTTGTAAGATTTTTAACACTTATGGCTATTTTGTTATCTTGAGTTATATTATCTACCATCTATCTTCCAATATCCATCTTTTCTGCCACCTAGCCTTTTTAATATACCATTTGATTTTAAATCCGATAGATGCTGTTTTATAGCATTGTTACTTACCCCTATATTTTGGGCTAATTCATCTCTGGTCATTTTGGGGTTTTCTTTTAAGAACTCTACTATCTTCTCTTTTGTAGTCTTTTGGGTAGTCTTTTGGGTAGTCTTTTGGGTAGTCTTTTGGGTAGTCTGGTAAAATATAACTTGAACTGATGCAAAAGTATATCTATATTCAGGTTCAGGTAGTCCCATCTTTAGACAATCTTTTACAATATTGTTTGTTCCTTTTCCCCAGCTTTCAACAAAACCAGCTTTATAAAACATATTTGCGATGATAGGGTTAAATGGCTTTGAAATATGGTTTTCTTTAAATTTTTCTATGGGAACCTCAGCTGATAAAGTGGCTCCATTTGAAAAAACCATCTTCTCATCATAAACTCGAATTTGCAAAACAGTAGTATCAGTATAATCTCTATGAATCAAGGCATTTATAACAGCTTCTCTGATCGCATCATAGGGGTATTCTAAAGTCTCTACCCTCTGTAATCCATCATAAGAGATATAGCTATGCAGATACTTGGTTCTAAGTATATCTATAATCTTTTCTAGTTGCTGAAAAAGGTTTCCCTCTATGATATCACTTGTAAGTAGCTCGCTATCACTTAAAAATTTACCTATCTTAGAGTGAGATTGGATAAAATACTTTTGAGGATTTTTACCAAAAAGTAGTACTGCTGCTCTTTTTAAATATTTACCATCATATAGATTGAGCCTTTGAAGAAGTGTTTTTAAGTCTTTTTCTTGATCTATAAGCGGAGCTCTTTTTCTAGTCCAAGCTTTAAACTTTTCTATAGTTTCAAGATCAATCTCTTTTATTGTAAACGCAGTAACTACTATATCATCCCAGGTTTTACCATATCTTTTAAGAAGAAAATTTGTAAGATTAAATCCATTTAGCTCTATAGTATTACTTCCACTTCGCTTATAAAACTTTCCACTATATGAGACTGGAGCAAAAGTTTTCTCTACAGTTATCTTAATAATATCTTTTTCTTGCATCTTTATAAATGTAACATCTACCAAAAGTCCTAGTCTGTTATTTATCTTATTTGGCAAAGTTTCTAAAAGTGAGTTTAGCTCTTTGATTTC
>JAMOMX010000458.1 GCA_027066935.1 Sulfurimonas sp.
CAATCCATTCTTTTTCTTCATAGCTAAGAGAAATTGTATTGGGTGCTTTTTGTATATTTTTCCCAAGCCACTTAGCATGAATCTCTTTTTTTTCATCATTGGTAATAATATCAAAAGCTTTATCTATAATTGATTTTAAAAGTGGATTATTTTTATTGGTAGTCATATGTAGCTTCATAACATTATGACCTCGATATGACTTAAAAGGGATAATTGTATTTATGCTCTCTTTTTTTATCACATAAGAGAGTGAGGCATAGGTGTCAAAAAGTATATCTGCTTTTTTTTCTAATACAGCATCTATTGCGTCGGAGAATGTATCCACTGTTAAGATTTTAATATTTGGAAACTCTTTTTTTATAGTCTCTCCATGAGCATATCCTCTAGGGATTGCAACTATTTTATTATCTAAATCTTTAAGTGTTTTTGCATCTAGGTCATCACGAACAAAAAAATAATCAAGCATCTCAAAATAAGATTTTGTATAATTCATAAATACTTCACGCTCTTTGGTGTAATAAACTGCGCCTAAGAGGTCAATTTTATTCTCTTTCATCTTTTGGAGATTATTACTCCACCTATCAATCTCTACTTCAAACTTTAAACCTGTGATTTTTGATATAAGGTTAAAATACTCATTTGCAATACCACTATAATTACCATTTTTATTTACAAAATCAAAAGGTGCCCAGTCTGGTCCACCTCCAACAATGATTTTAGGGTGCTTTTTAATCCAGATTAACTCTTCATCACTAAATAATGAGTTGTCATTTTGTGTAGAAGCAAAAATAGGATTTTGTAAAATAGATATTAATAAGATAAATATTATTAAGATTGATGGTTTTATATTTTGCATCATGTTTTTCAATCTAAAATTATATTTTATAAGAAATTTTAAAAGGAAAGTTTTCATCATTAGAGAGTATCAAATATCATAAGTAATCATATAAGATCTACATTTCTGAAATAGAAATAATTTCATCAATATTAGCTTCAAAAATCTCTACAAGATAAGGATCAAATTGTGTACCACTATGCTCTAATATATATTTTATAGCTTTTTCAATACTCCACGCATCTTTATAAACTCTTTTATGTGTTATAGCATCAAATACATCTGCTAAAGCTACTATGCGCCCAAAAATATGGATAGCTTCCCCTTTTAATCCTTGTGGATAACCTGTTCCATCCCACTTTTCATGATGTTGGTATGCAATTATATCTGCTGCTTTCATTATCCTTCTATTTGCAATCTTGAGATATTCATGAGCCTTTGAAGTGTGAGTTTTCATAATCTCAAACTCCTCTTGTGTTAAAGCACCCTCTTTAAGTAAAATTTCTTGAGGTATTGCCATCTTTCCAATATCGTGCATAGGGCTTGCATGATAAATAACATTAACATCTTCATCAGAGATACTTTTATGATAATGAGCTAAAAGTTTTGATAGTTCAGCAACACGCTTGATATGTTTACCTGTTTCATCTGAAACTGATTCAACTAGTTCAGTTAAAACATAAATCATATCTTTTTGATTTTGTTCTAATTCGCTATAAATTCGCTTTTTTTCTATTTTCATTTTAGTTTCTAAACTTAGATTATACCTCTTAAGCACCTCTTTTGCTCGGTGAAGTTCAAGGTGAGTTTTTACACGAGCAAGAAGCTCATTTGCATGAAACGGTTTTACGATATAATCTAATCCACCTACCTCAAAACCCTTAGTCATAGAATCTATATCTGATTTTGCTGTTAAAAAAATAATTGGTATATTTGAAAGCTTTGGATTACTTTGCATCTTTTGTGCAACCTCATAGCCATCCATTTCTGGCATCATGATATCAAGAAGTACTATATCAAAACAAATGTCCTTTAGGAGATTTAATGCTTCTTTTCCACTCCTTGCAAATGAAAAATTATAATCATCCTCTTTTAAAATATTCATTGCCACTTGAATATTTTCTACAACATCATCTACAATTAATATATTATAATTAAACATCATTCTCTCTTACATAATAATACTTTTTAGGAAGATAAGTTTCCAGACATAAGGTTTCAAAATTCGTTTTAATAAATTATATCATATTTTTTGTTACTCTTAACTTGGTTCATGGTCTAGCCTTTATCAAGTAATAGACTAAATTTAATTTTTACTCTCCGTTTTATTTATCAAATAACATAATTTCATTCCATAAATAAAAATTACCCACGATGTATATATCCATAAAAACAAAAATAACAAAATTGCAAAAGAGCCATAAATTGTTGTATATGATTGATTTAAAAATACATAATAGATAAAACTATTTTTTGCAATACTAAATATAATAGATATTACAAAAGAACTAATAATGGCAGCTTTAAAACTAACTTTTATATTAGCAGATAGTTTAAAAAGTACAAAAAACAAAACCCAAATAATTATATATGGAATTATTGGAAGTATATTAAAGTCCGATGTTATAGAGTTTGATGCCATAAAGGTTGCAATATATCCTGTTATATAAAATGCAACACCCAAAGATATAGGAGTTATAAGGAGCATTAAAAAGTAAACCCCTACACTTTCTAAAAAAGTTCTTTTTGGCGCATGAAATGCTCTGTTTGCAATAAATTCATAGTTTTTAAAAAATAGTAATGAAGATATAAAAAGCATAACTATACTAACAGCACTCATCTCAATAGAATTTTGCAAAAACCCATTTATATGCCCCATAACAACCTCTGAATTGACTGGTAAAAGGTTTAAAAATATAAAGTCTTGTATTTTTATATAGATTTGTGAAAATGATTTAAGTGATGTTAAAACTGTCGTTAAAATTAAAAGCAAAGGTATAAATGAAAAAATTGTGTAAAAACTAAGACTAGCTGCAAAAAGAGTTAACTCTTTATCTGCAAAGGTTTGAAATAAAAATTTAACATCTTTAAATAATTTAGTATTTTTATCTATCATCTACAATCATCCTAACTTTTATGCCCTCTTATTTATATAAACTTATTATGGCACAATTTATATTAAGACTTAAGTTTAATATATTATTTATGCCCGCTTACTTATGTTACAATTATACATATTTAATCAAATTCCCATATTATTTAAGGCTTTACATGAGTACAAGACAAAAACTCACACTTACATTATCAATAATTTTTTTAATATTTTTGATTGTAATGGTTATACTGATCACTTTTAATTTTAGAGATTCTGGGATTAATAGTGCTCAAAAGAGAGCGATGTTAACAGCTGAGGTTGTTAAGAGTGGTCTAACAGCGCATATGGTTAATGGTATGATGGATAAGCGTGCTTATTTTTTAAACCAAATTGAAAACATAGATAATGTAAGTGCTTTATGGATTGCTCGTTCCCCCTCTGTAATTAAACAATTTGGAGAGGGTTTCAACAATGAAATAGCTCGCGATGCTATAGATAAAGCTGTTTTAAATTCTGGCGAAATCCAAAAAGAGATGACAGAGACCACTACTAAAAGTACAATGCGAATGACAATCCCTTTTAAAGCAACAGCTTTTGGAGATACAAACTGCTTAAGTTGCCATAACGCTAAAGAGGGTGAAGTTCTTGGAGCAATCAGTATAATATTAGATGTTAGTGATGTTAGGGGAAGTAGTTTTAGTACAGTTGGTTATGCAACTATAGCTATAGCTATACTTATGTTTTTTATAATATTAACAATAAATAGATACTTTAAACCCTATATTAAGATTTTTTATTCCATAAAAGATGTAATGATGGCTGCATATGATGGTAACTATTCTAAAAGAGTCGATGGTGGCGATTTAAAGGAGAGTAAGTCTGTTGCTAATATGCTTAACTCTTTGCTTGAAAAATTACAAAAAGTATTTTTAGAAATTGATAAAAAAGTGTATATTTTTGTTCAAAATCGAGGTGAAGAGATATCAAAAGATCCATTGGTAAATATAAATAATACTATAGATCAACTCTCAGAAATTTATAAATTTAAACAAACTATAGAGCATGACAAAGAGTTAGAAGATATATATAAAAGGTTAGCATATATATTTAAAAATAAATTTGATCTTGAAGACTTTAGTATTATTGAAGCAGATACCTTTAGTGGACTTAAAAATGTTGTTTACTCTGTAAATGGTTGTCATTGTGAAGTTGAAAAGGGAGAGTGCCGTGCAGATAGAATAAACTCTATGGTTGATTCTACAATTTTTGAGAGCTCTTGTTCAAAATTTAACCAACCTAATCTAAACTATTTATGTATACCATATTCAATCTCAAATGAGTTAAATTTAATAATATCAATTGTTACAAAAACTGAAAAAGAAAGTTTAAGGGTTAGAAGTTTAGTAAATCTAATTGAGGATTATATAGCAACTGCTCAACCTGCCATTGTTAGTAAAAAACTGATGCAGATACTAAATAAAATGGCAAGAGTTGATCAATTAACTGGTATGTATAACCGCAAATATCTTGATGAGTTTACAGAAACTACAATTCCACAAGCTCTAAGGACAAATACACCATATGGAGTGTTGATGATTGATATTGACTTCTTTAAAATGATTAATGACACTTATGGTCATGATGTCGGTGATGAGGGGATAAGGGTAGTATCTCGTGTAATAAAAGAATCCATTCGCTCATCAGATATAGCAATAAGATATGGTGGAGAGGAATTTATAGTACTTTTACATAATTGTGATAAAAATTTCATAAAAGAGGTAGCTGAAAAAATTCGTACTAACTTTGCAAAACAAAAAATCTCTGCTGGAACAGAATCATTTAGTAAAACTCTTAGTATTGGTACAGTTATGTTTCCCCAAGATAGTAAAAGCATCTGGAAATGTATAAAATATGCTGATATGTCACTATATTATGCAAAAGAGCATGGTAGAAATCAAGTTATAAGTTTTGATAAAAGCATAATCAAAGATGACTCTATGCAAGATTCATTTTAGCTCTAATCTAGTCCCATCTTTGTAGGGTTCAAAATATTATTAGGGTCAAAAGCCTTTTTTATGGATTTAAAAAGATTCATCTCCTCCTCACTAAATGCCATATGCATATATGGAGCTTTTGCAAGCCCTATACCATGCTCACCTGATAAAGTTCCACCTAAATCAATAGTAGCTTGAAAAACTTCTTCTATAGCCTTGTAAGCAATTTTTACTTGCTCTGGGTCACTTCCATCTACCA
>JAMOMX010000459.1 GCA_027066935.1 Sulfurimonas sp.
CATGCTCACCAACACCCATAAGTGCCATCCCTCTATGTTGCATAACTGTTTTTAAATCGGCAAAATCTAGATTGATATCATTTGTTCCGTTTGAGAGAATTACACCAGATGTACCACTAACAGCTTGAGCTAAAACGCTATCTACTATTTTAAAACTATCTTTTAAACCAAGTTTTCTATCTATAATTGATAAAAGTTTATCATTTGGAATAACTACAATAGAGTCACTTTCACGCTTAAGCTCTTCAAGACCAATTTCTGCTAACTTAAGACGTTTTTTCCCCTCAAAAGAGAAAGGTTTAGTTACTATTGAGATAGTTAAAGCTCCAACATCCTTGGCAATTTGTGCAACAACAGGAGCAGCTCCAGTTCCAGTTCCACCACCAAGCCCAGCAGAGATAAACACAATATCAGCACCATCAAGTGCAGCTCTAATCTCATCATAATTCTCTAGTGCAGATTCTTTACCAATCTCAGGCTTCATACCAGCACCAAGACCTTTTGTAAGTTTTGCACCAATTTGAATTTTAGCTGAGTCACTATCGTTTAAGACTTGAGCATCAGTATTTATACTAATCATCTCAATACCAGAGATACCCTCATTTAGCATGTGACCTATCATATTACCACCGCCGCCACCAACACCGACAGCTACAATTCTAGCACCGTTTATACCTTGTACTTCTTCAACTACAAATGCTTCCATTTCTTTACTCCTTTAAAATAATTGGGTAGCCCAATTCCAAAATTTACTAATAGATGATGCTTCATCACTCTTTTTCTCTTTTTTAGATGGAAGTTTGACTAACTCTTCTTCTTTTTCTTTTCTGATAGATAATGGAGCTACAGGAATCTCTGGCTCACTTAAAAAATCTACACTACTATTTTCTACGGGAATTTCGTTTGAGTGTCTAACATGTTTATTTACATCTATCTCATAAGGTGTATAGTTTGAACATGAATACATCACAAGTCCAATAGCACTAGCAAATTCTGGTCCTTTTAAATCATCAAACAAACCTTCCATTACTTTTGGTTTGGCAAGTCTTACAGGACCACTATCAAAAGTTGCAACTGCTAGTTCACGAATACCTGGTATTTTTGATAGACCACCAGTTAAAACTATACCAGCACCAAGTTTATCTTTTAAACCACTGTTCTCAATAAATTGAGCTAAAATCATTAGTGTTTCTTCAACTCTAGCATAAACTACATTGTAAACTACCTCTAAAGAAACTTCATGGGTATTACTATCATCACCAATTAGTGGTAATTCTATCAGGTCATTATTTGGAGATAGTAATGAGCCAAAATCTATTTTTACACTATCAGCTACGCTTAGTGGTGTATGAAGTGCCATAGATAAGTCATTTGTGATATGGTTAGAGCCTACACCTAAAAATTCATTATATCTTATAGCACTTCCCGAATGAATAGTAAGGTTTGAAGTATTTCCACCCATATCTATAACTGCTACACCTAGCTCTTTTTCATCATCATTAATTGTTGAAATTGATGAAGCATAACCACCTAAAATAATATTTTCAACTTCTATATCAGCTCCCTGAACAGCTTTTTTAAGATTATTAAGATTTGATTTTTGAGTTGTTATTATATGAGTTTCAACTTCAAGTCTTGAAGCGTTCATACCTAATGGGTCTTCTATATAGTCTTGTTCGTCAACTTTAAAATTATATGGCAGGGCATGTAATACCTCATATTCATTTGGGATATTAGCATTATAAAGGGATGTTTGCATAACGCGTTCAATCTCTTTAAAGCTAATCTCTTTATTTTGTATATTTACTATTCCAGTTGAATTTAGGCTTTTTGTATAACTTCCAGATATTGAGACTATAGCACTTTTAACATCTGTTGCAGCTACTCTTTTAGCATTATTAACAGCTTGTTTAATTGATCTAGATGCTAATTCAATATTTGTTATTGTACCTCTTTTGAGACCCTGAGCTTTATTCACACCTGCACCAATAATTGCGATTGAACCACTATCTTCAATTCTTGCTATTATTGCACATATTTTTGTAGAGCCAATATCAATGGCTAATACAGTTTTCCCCAATTTATAGTCCTTCTATAAAAACTTCTGTTTTATACTTGTTTTTTAAAGTGTTGATTAAACCAACAGTAAACATATTATTTTTAAGTCTTGAAATTGACAGGTTTTCTTGAGTATTTGTAAGCATTTTTTGTTCCAAAATATCGTAAAGAACAATTTTTCCACTCTCAAGAGTTATTAAATCTCTCTTTTTTTGACTTAAAAACAATTTATCTAAAAAGTCTGTAGTATCAGTAGTATCTAATTCAGGAAAAATATTTATATCTGTTTGTGTAAAAAAATCAGTATGTTTCCCTTTAAAAGTAGCTAAAGAGTTTTGAGCTAACTCTAAAAGTCTTGTTTTCTTTTGCTCTTGTATATAGGCAGGTAGTACTAACTCTTTTGCTTGCGTATAAGTTTTAGAGATAGAAGGGTTTATTTTTTCAAGCTTAACACTATAATAAATATCATCTATCAGAACTGGCTTCATATATGGTGCTGATAGTGAAAGTTTAGATATTTTTTTAAAAACTTCTTTATTAAAAATATTAGTAGATTCTGAAATATTTGCATTTGTTATTGTTGCATTAGCAGGTAATTTTCCTTTTTTAAAGTCGATAAAAGATCTCAGCGCATCTTTCTTTACACCACTAGTATTTTTTATATAACTTATATCATAACTTACTTCAGTCATAAAGTTTTGTTGTCTTATCTCCCAAAAAGGTTTTAATTTTTCATCAGATGTATCAATTGTAATTTGAGAATTATCTAATACTTTATAGCTTATTTTATCAGCTATATTTGATACATAGTTTATTATTGCATCTTCATTTGCGTTTGGTTTAGCAGGAAGTAGTTTAAGTGTTTTTTGAATAAGAAGTTGTTTTCTTAAATCTGCTTCATATTCCTTGATGCTTAAGTTATTTCTAGAAAGTGAAGATTTATAAATCTCTTTATTAAATACACCATCTTTAAAGAAAAATGCTTCTAGTTTTATTTTATTTAGTAGTTCAACATCGCTTATAGTTAAATCGTAAGATTCAGCTAAATTTAGTATCAATGCTTGATCAATTAACTGCGTTAATGCTTGACCTTGTAGACCAAAACTTTTTGCTTTTTCTTCATCAAAGTTACCTTGAAACATCTCGTTGTATTGTTTATAAAGTCTTGAATAACCTTTTTGTAAATCACCCATACTAATCTCTACATTACCAACTTTAGCAACAGATCCAGCCTTATCTCCGTAGGAATATTGTCCCCAGCCAACAAAACCAGCTCCAACAAACGCAATAGTTGAAATCCAAACTGTAATAATAAGCCATTTTTTATGTCTTTGCATCCATGTAATCATATGAGTATAAGCCTTGTTATTTATTTTATTTGTATTCTATGTAAATTCGCCTTTAAGCTTTATAAATAAGGGAGTAATATTGTCAAAAATTGCTAAATTAGATGAAGCAGTATTATAGTTTAATATATATCTAAATTTTTGATAATATGAATATTACTCTTCTATATATTTAAGCTGTATCCGTTTTGCAGTATGCATAAATTTTCTAGCATCAAGTCCTATTTCATCAACCATTTTTGCGGCTTTTTTTATACTCTCATCAGTGAGAGGTTCTTTTATGTTTACAGCGGTGCGTACGATACGCAAAGCTTGAACCATATCTATATAAGAGTCTGGAACTGGTTTATCATCATCCATATATTCCATCAGCATTATAAAAGTCTCACTAAAGTTCCAGTTATCAAAAAGCAGTGCATTTATCCATGAAGTAGAGGTGCCAGTAAATAACTCTTCAGTCTCTTCGATGGTTTCATTTTCATCTATCATTTGGCAAAATTGCTCAACATATGCACTTTCAACTAACTCTTTTGCAATAAGAACTTTACCTGTTTCCATTAAAAATGACACAGGTAATATAAGATTACAAATCCCAACACTAACACCCATGTACCACTGAAAGGTTAATGCACTTTGAAGAGTGCTTATATCTGAAAATACTTTATTGCTTATGCCATAAGGTGACATATCTATATTAAAACACCTACCAACGGATGCAGAAAGAACTAGTCCACGAATTTTATGACTACCAAAAAGAGTTACAGCTTGCATTACAGAGACTATATTTTTGCTAAAACTATAAAGAGGGACATTAACTTTTGCTAATATATCAGCAGTAAGGATGGGATCATCTTCTATAACACTAACTAAGTCTTTAATATTTGGTTCTCCAGCTGCAAATAGTTGCTCAATTTTTAATACCGAATGTGGTAGTGGAGGGAGAGATTTAACTCTGTTTATTATAGATTCAAAACCCACATAAAAACCTTTATTTAATTTCTAAGACATCTCTAAAAAACTCTAACTTTATTCAGTATTATAGCAATATGCTAATGTAGGCGAAATTATTTAGTAGATTTCTTGTATAACTTAAGTCCTAGTATATCGAGATATTCTAAAGGATTGTAACAAACTTCGTGTAAAAGAATGCTTTATAAATCACTCTAGTTTCAATCCTAAATCATGCTCTCTTACTTAACTTTGGTTCAATGTTATAGATTTGCTAACTTAACTAACTTGTGATAGTATAACAAATTTAAGGATGGTGAAAAATTACAAATGAATAATGAAGAATTAAAAAACAGAGATTTAGATGTACTTTGGCACCCGTGTACTCAGATGAAAGATCATGAAACACTCCCTCTTATCCCAATTAAAAAGGCACATGGTGTCTACTTAGAGGATTTTGATGGAAACAGATATATAGATGCTATAAGTTCTTGGTGGGTAAATATGTTTGGACATACTAACAAATATATTAATGACAAAATAAAAGAACAATTAGACACATTAGAACATGTAATTTTGGCTGGATTTACACATGAACAAGTTGTAAGATTATCTGAAAGATTAGTCAAATTAACTCCAGATGGACTTGATAAATGTTTTTATTCAGATAACGGTTCAAGTGCAGTTGAAGTAGCTCTAAAGATGAGTTACCATGCCCATTTGAACGATGGAGACAAAGATAAAAATATATTTGTTTCTTTAAAAAA
>JAMOMX010000460.1 GCA_027066935.1 Sulfurimonas sp.
CACTCTAAAAAATCTTTTGTAAGACGAAGTAAAAAAACAACATTTATTGTAAAAAACAAAGCATTTAGAATTAATGCAAATCTTAAAAACTCACAAATCTTAAGAAATTTAAAATGGCACTACTCAACTTCCGCCAATGAAGCAGGTAAAAGTTTCAATAGAGAGTTTTGTGAGGTAAAAGCTGATATAATAATAGAAAATAAAGATGGTTTATCTGAATGTAGTTCATCAAGTCTAATAAAACTAACTAATCATAAAGTAAGGAAATTAAGATGAGTAAATTTATCACAGCATTGTTAGTTGGTATGTTAATAACTTTTATAGTTGATTTTTTCATCTTCCTTGGAATAAAACTAAACTATATTGACTTTTATGAGATTAATTTATACTATAATATTTTGTTTGCAGATAATCAATGTTTTATAATTTACTTTTTATCTAGTTTTTTGCTTGGATATATTGTTATATATGTTCAAAACAAAAAACTTACACTCATTACCCTTGCTCTAGTATCCATTATTGGATTGTCCACGCTAATAGAAAGTGTTGGACAAAATGTAGCAAAAATGATGTTTATGAAAAAAGATATTACATACAAAGATTCAAAACATACTTTTCATGGAGATCTATATTATGATGGACGCACTACTATACATTTTTACGATAATGAATTACAAAAAATGATAATATTACAAAAGAAGGATTTAATTAAATGAAGCATATCTCAAGTTTAGCAGGTGGTGTAGCGCTAGGTAGTGCAGGAATAGTTATGATGAGTGTATTAACAGGCTGTAGCACTCAGCAAGAGCAACAAGCTCAAAATAAATTTTTAGTAATTGAGCAACAACCAAATGGAAAATATACTGTAATTGAAGAGATGCCAACTGATGGCGAGAGTCGTGCCATTATTCGTGAGCGTGATGCAAACGGAAATATCACAGAACGATTTTTAAGTTCAGCTGAGATGAAAACACTAGCTGAACAAGAATATGCAAAAGTTCAAAATGGAACTAGTGAAACTGTACAAGATGGTGGTGGTAGTGCTGGAATGGGACTAGCAGGGACTATATTAGCTGTTGCTGCTGGTAGTTTACTTGGAAATATGATTGGTAATGCGTTAATGGGTAATAAAAACTTTGCTAAGCGCTCAGCAAATGTAAATAAAAGTGCTTATAGCCGTTCAGCAGCAGGTAAATCTGCTAGAAAAAGCTCAACTAAAAAAAGTTTTTTTGGTGGAAACTCTAAAAGATCAAGTAGAAGTGGAGGATTTTTCGGAGGATGATTAAACTTCAAACAATAAATAAATTAGACGATGAAACGTTAGAAAAATTAGGTTTTTCATGGCATACAGATAGTGATGGATCAAAATATGTAAGTAATAAATTGGTTCAGATAACTCAAGATGAAGCAGAAGCTTACTATGAAGCTACAAATGCAATATACGATATGTATGTAGAAGCTGCCGAATATGTAATAGAAAATGATATGTTTTTTGATTTAGGAATCCCTTTTAATCTTGTAGATCTAATAAAAAAATCTTGGGAAAATGATGTGCATTGGCATATATATGGTCGTTTTGATTTGGCTGGTGGAATTGATGATGAACCAATTAAGCTTATAGAGTTTAATGCCGATACTCCTACTTCATTATTTGAAACTGCCCTACTTCAATGGGCTCTTTTAAAACAAAATGATATGGATGAAAACAGACAATTTAACAATGTTTATGATGCTATAAAAAACAATTTTAAAAGACTTATCACTATGTTTGATGATACAGATACTTTTAATGATAATTATGATGGCTGGAAAATATTGTTTTCTTCAATAGCTGAGAATGATGAAGAGGAAGCAACAACAAAACTTCTTCAACAGATTGCTACTGATGCAGGATTTAATACCTCGTTTGATTATCTTGGAAATGTTAATTTTGATGAAACTGGTATATATGATTCAGATGGCAATAAATATGAATACTGGTTTAAACTTTATCCATGGGAAGATATGGCTACAGATGAGCCTGAACTCACAACTACCCTTACAAATATTATACAAAATCAAGAAGCAATAATCTTAAATCCGGCATATACACTTTTATTTCAATCAAAAGGGATGTTAAAAGTTTTAAGTGATCTGTTTCCTGACTCCCCTTACCTGCTAAAAACTTCTTTTGAGCCACTTGATGGGGTTAAGCAAGTTGAAAAAACTGTTTTTGGACGAGAGGGTGCAAATACTAAAATAATCGATAATAATGGTAATATCTTAACTCATAATGATGGTGAGTATGATAACTACAAAAAAGTATATCAAGAATATGTTGAATTTCCTAAAGACGAAGATGGCAATAAATACCAAGCAGGAGTGTTTTTTGCATATGAGGCTTGTGGTTTAAGCTTTAGAAAAGGTGGTGAAATTATGGATAATATGAGTAAATTTGTAGGGCATGTTATTGATTAAGTTGATGATTAAACTCAGGAACAATCTCTTTAAGTTTTCCTAGTTTATTCTCACATGTTAAAAGCTCTTTTATATCTTCATTTAATTTGTCCAAATCATACGCAGTTGGTGATGCTACAGTTATAGACTCATAGTCTGTTTTTACATCGCTACCATCTATGAGTAGCTCTTCGTATAGCTTTTCACCAGGACGAAGACCTGTAAACTCTATTTTAATATTTTTATTACCACTAAGCTCTATCATCTTGTTAGCTAAATCAACTATCTTTATAGATTCACCCATATCAAGAATAAATATTTCACCACCCGTACCTATAGATGCTGCTTGAAGTACAAGTTCACATGCCTCTGGTATCAACATAAAATATCTAGTTATATCTGGATGGGTTACTGTAATATTTTGCTCATTTGCAATTTGAGATTTAAATTTAGGTATAACACTTCCACTACTTCCCAGAACATTTCCAAATCTTACAGCTACTATATCTGTAGACACTCCATTTGAATTTTGAGCATATAGCTCACAAATTCGCTTTGTTGCTCCCATTACATTTGTGGGGCGCACAGCCTTATCTGATGACATCATCACAAATTTTTTGACTCTATATTTTATAGATATATCTATAATATTTTTAGTTCCCACCACATTATTTAAAATAGCATCACTAATATTTGACTCAACAAGTGGCACATGTTTATAAGCTGCTGCATGTATCACAATCTCTGGCATGTGAATTTTAAATGTATTTTCAATCCCTTGTAAATTCATAATACTTTGCATAACAGGAACAATCTCTATATCATCTAACTCTTCAACTATACGATACAGATTATATTCACTATGATCAAGAACTATTAGTTTTTTAACACCAAATATTTTACATTGTCTACAAATTTCACTACCAATACTCCCGCCAGCACCAGTTACTAACACTACCTTATCTTTAATAAATTCTGATATTTTCTCTTTATCTAAATCTTTTGGATGACGAGCAAGTAAATCTTCTAGAGAAATATTTTTTAACTGCTTTGTAAAATCTTTGTCTCTTAAAATATCATCTAAAGATGGTAATACTTTAATCTCTTTAAAGTTTTCATTCAAATCATTATATGCTTGTTTTATAATATTTTTTGGTGATGATGGCATAGCTATAACTAGTAAATCCAATTTATCTTTACTTAACTCTTCTTTTACTTTATTTTTTGAGATAACTTGTACTGAATCTATAGAACGATTTTGTACCGCTTTATCATCATCCACAAAATATTTAAGTTCATACTCTGTATCTGAAAATTCAGACCCTAACTTTACACCAGCTTTTCCAGCACCATAAATCACTACACTTTTTGTTTTTTTAATAAGACTTCTATTTGAAATATAATGATAAAAGTACATGGCAAAATTTATTGAAAATATATATAAAAATAGTTCAGAAGCTAAAAATGAAATCTCAATATACCCATAATAAAAAGGGAGACACACAATAAACGCAGTGATATAAACAAAACTTTTTAAAAGAAATGTCTTAGGTGAAACTTTTGACCATGAGAGATTATAATCACTATATATAAACCTAGAGGCTAACATACGGATAACTAAAACACCAAATACAACTTTTATATCAAATGGGATATGAAATATAAAAAAAGTCCACCAAAAAGTAATAAAAGTTAAAATTATTATTACCAATGAGTTTAATATACGTTTATCAAAGTGAAACACTAAAATGCCTTTTTTTTATCTATAAATTTAATAATAACATAAAGTATTATAATAGAGATAATTAATGCCAAAAATATATTGGAGATAAAATAAACAAGTCCTAATAAAATGATATTTACTAAAATTGAGTACAAAACTACTTTATCATGGGAGTACCCATATTGAACAAGCCTTTGATATGCATGTTTTTTATGAGCCCTGCTTAATTTTTCGTTATTTTTATATCTTCTAAACAAGGTTAAAGTTGCATCAAACCAAAATACTCCAAAAAGTATTATCCATGTCCATAAATTTATACCATCTTGATTTGCATAATAAATTGCAAATATTGCAATATTATAACCCAAAAGAGTACTACCAACATCACCCATAAATATTTTTGCTTTATGCCAGTTCCAAACTAAAAAACCTAAAACTGCTACAACTAAAACTAAAAAATGATCTCCGCTAAATAGTAAAAATCCAGCAATTCCAAGAAAAATAGCTTCACTTCCAGCATAACCATCAATTCCATCTAAAAAATTATAAAGATTAATAAACCAAATTATCATTAACATTGCAAATATATTTATAATAATTTGGTTTTCTATAGTAAAAATAATCAAATCTATTTTTTGTAATCCACCCAAAAAATATAACCCAAATAACGCTACTAATGCTTGAGCTAATAAACGAAATTTTGCACTAAGTTCATACAAGTCATCAAAATAACTAACTATAGATATCACTACTCCAACTAATAAAGCAAAATATAAAGAGTTGTTTATATCAGATGTATAATACAAATATGTAATTCCAATAAACCATGTTATAGCTATTGCAATACCACCACCATGAGGTGTAGGCATGGTATGTGAACTTCTATCATTTGGTGTATCTACTAAAGATTTTTTTAAAGCATAGTTTTTTAT
>JAMOMX010000461.1 GCA_027066935.1 Sulfurimonas sp.
ATCATATCTATAATCGTGGTGTTGAGAGACGAGTTGTATTTTCACAACCAAAAGATAAAGAGAAGTTTTTAGATATTGTTTGCGAAGTATCAGAGCATTATGATTTTATCATACATGAGTATGTTATTATGGACAATCATTATCATCTACTTCTTGAAAACCAGAGAGAAAACTTATTAGTAGGAATGAGACAGATAAACTCTACAACCTACTTTTGATTATTGGTTATCACCTCATATCATTGTTTTTTGATTTTATCAAAGCAGATATAAAAAACAGAGCTATAAATGCAAAAGCAGATATAAAACTAGACCCTTTTTATATACAAGCAGATGCAAAAGTTGAGTCTATAAATGAGCTCATAAAAGAGATAAACAAACTCTATCCACTAGATATTGGCTTAAAAGTTGATGGGAGTTTAGAACTGTTAGCTTCGATGGAGGGAGAAGATGCAAAGATAACTTTAAACTCTCCAAAGATAGAGTTTCAAGATGGGGATATGGTTGATTTGAAATTAGTTAGTTTTTATAACAAAGAGCGAATTTTACTGAAAAATTTTGATTTTAGATTAAAAGGATTTAAGCCAAAAGAGTTTAATAGGGTTGTAAAACTAAAAAAAGATGGCTTAATAACTCTTGGAGAAAATAGCAAAATTGACATTGAGTTGGAAAATCTACTCTCATTTAAAGGTGAACAAAAAGGTGGTATAACAACAGGAACTCTTAGTGCAAAAGATTTGATTCTTGCATATAATGGCTATGGATATACAAAACTAAGCACCAAACTTGATATGTTTCAATCTACTGATAAGTTAGCAGTTACTGGTTTTATAGAGTTTAAAGATAGTGAGATAACTTATGAATCACCGTTTTTGGATGTCTCTAAAGATCCTGATATCATTATCGTTACCGATAAAAGTAAGAAAAAAGAGAAACCAAATGATGACTTTTTGCAAAATACCTTTTTGGATTTAGATATTCGTTCACTTAATGAGATGCAGTATGTTGTAGATGCAGGTGAGATTGAGTTTAAGATGGATATCAATGTGCGAAAAGATTTAGGGAGTGAGCCTAAAATCACTGGAAAGATAAATGTTCTTGATGGACAGTATGATATGGCTGATAAGAGATTTCAGATAGAGGAGGGGGCGATTGCATTTCGTGGGCAAGAGGGTTCTAATCCACTTTTGGATCTAAATGTAAATTATGAAGAGATAGAAGATATTGTCATCATGATAGCAATCGGCGGAGATAAAAATAGACCAAAATTAGTCTTCTCTTCAAAACCTATGATGAGTAAAAAAGATATATTTTCATATCTTCTTTTTGGTATGAGTGTAAGTGAGAGTGACGGAGCTGCTACAAGTGCAAACAAAGCTGCTGAGAAGATATTTGGCAGGGCAATTGCTAAAGATTTGGCAAGAGAGTTAAACCTAGATAGGTTAGATATGAACAGAAATACTCTCGGTGGAATTGATGTAAAAGCAGGTAAAAAAATAAATCGAAAAAGTATTATCTACTACCAAAACAGATCAAATGAGAGTTCACTTTTGTATGAGAGAAAAATCTCAGATAAGTGGAGTACAGAGATAGAGGTTGGAAAGCAGGGGCAGGGGGTTGATTTGTTTTATAGGAAGGGGTATAAGTAGGTTTGCTTTTTTTTGAGAGGTTTGTTTTAACTTGAATTTTAAGTGGGTAGTAAGGGAGTTAAAGATTAAAAGCTTCTTTTTTACAATACCTCTAAATACTAGAACACTTTGTTCTTTTTAATCAAAATATTCTCAATATCAGAATAAAATGTTCAGATATTAGAAAGTTTTTGTTAAAAAGGAGTTTTAGTTTTGTCATATTTTATTGACTTTTTTGTGTTTTTTAAATATTGAATTTAATGGATATTTAAGATATAATGTTCGGACATTAATATATAGTTAGCATAAAAAATAAATTTGGAAATATATATGAAATTTTTTTTACAAAACTTAGAAGGAAAATACAAAATAGCTACTCTTACAATAATTATGATTTTAATATTGGTATTAATTGGATTATTTGTATCAGATGTAACACAGTTGACTATACTTGTTATTGCTATAATAACTATTGTGTTTGTAACCGTGTTGGTACTCTTGAACAAGACTAAAAATAGTATTCGATACTTTTCTCTATTTATTCTGTTTAGTACAGCTATCTCTTTGCTTCCTCCTGTTGCCAACCCTTTAATGAAATTTATTAATGCTTTGATTAAAAGCTATTTACCAAGTTATGCAACACAACAACCCATAAATGAGGTCTCTTCATTGATTCATTTTGGTACATTGCTTATATTGTTGATTGGTGTTTTTATTGTTAATTACTTTATGGCAAAAGAGGACTATACAGCTATGAAAATTCATCCTCGATTATCTAATTTGGCAAAAATATTAGATATGGATTTTATGGTAAAAATGGTCAATATATCCAAAGCATTTAGTGATGACATAGAGCGATTGGATAGACAGTTGGATTGGAGTTCTCACTATTTTACCCCTTTGGATGCAGAGGTGTTGGTCAAAACTGAAAAAGATAACAAAAGAAAAATAGCTGATTTGCTAACAGCTATCAAGAGTTCTAAAAATAGACTCTTCTTACTGCTTGGTGAACCAGGTTCTGGTAAGAGTGTGGCTTTAAGAAAATTGGCTAAAGAGCTTTCAGCAGAGACAAAAGAGACAGGGAAGATTCCTATCTATATCAATCTAAAAGAGTGGAGTTTTGAGAGGAATAGAATTGTAACAGTAGAAGATTTAAAGGTTTTTATTGTCTCTTATATCAAAAAAGGAAGTGACCCTATCATTAAACAGTTCTTTTTTAAACAGATAGATGGCAATGAAACCATATTTGATAAACTACATGAGTATGGTCATATCTACTATCTATTTGATTCTTTTGATGAGATACCACAGGTGATAAACTCAAAAGAGAATACAAAGTTGATTAGTAATCTCTCTGAAGTTTTAAATATTTTTTTGACAGGGGCTAGAGTAGAAGAGAGTCAAGGTATTGTTGCTTCAAGACTCTATAAAAAACCATCAAAAAAGTTTCTTGCCAAGACCATTTTGGAGGTTCGACCATTTAATGAGAGCAAGATTATCCAAACTCTAGAGAATATAGGTTATAGACAAGATGATTTGATTAAAAAGCTTTTTGCTACTCGACCTGACTTGGTACAGATAGCCAAAAATCCTTTTTCTGCAATGTTGATTGCCAAATATGCTGAAAAATATCAACATCAGTTACCTCAAAATCAATCTGAACTCTTTAGTGTCTTTATAGAGAACTCTTTGGAAGAACTCAAAGAGGAAATGGAAGAGAAAGCAGTAACGCTAAAAGATGTTATGGCATGTTCCATACAAATAGCCAATATGATGTTTTCCAATGATGGAGGACTAGAGACCTCTATAGAGGTATTGCAAGAGAAGCTTCCTATGTATGATATTAAAAATATTGTTCATATTTTAAAAGAGGCACGACTCGGTAGAGGGCATATCAAAGATGCTAATATATTTAGTTTTTCTCATCGTAGAATAGCAGAGTATTTTTATGTACAGAAACTTTTAGAGGATGATTCTATGATTGATTTTGAATCTATCCCAACCATAGGAGAGCAAAGAGATGCTCTTGTGTTGTATTGTGAAGTAGCAGAGATTGAAAAAGCTAAAGAGATAGCCAACGACTGTTGGAACAATATTAAAAGTCAAGAATCCATACTCAATGAGAGAAGTGTAAACTCACTAAGATTTTTGGTGGAGGCTTTTAGAAATAGAGTTGAGGCATTAGAGGATTTTCGAGATGAACTATCAGAATTTGTTTTGGAAACTATTAAAGATGAGAAACATATTTTAATTTTGAAACTTTTAGTTGAGGCTTTGGGATTGTTGGATGAGGAGAATATTGATATTGGGGTAAGTTATATTTTTGAATTAAATAATTTTTGGCTTAGTGAAACTGCTATTATGGCTTGTAGGCATTTAGCAAAAATTTCAAAAAAACTTGAAAAAAATATTGAAGATTATATTTATAATATGGGATATGAAGCTTTTTTCCCAAATTTAAAATCAATGCTATTTTCATTTAGCTTAACAGACTCTTTTATACAATTTAAAAAAATATGTTATATGAAAATTATAGATTTAATAGTATTTATACTAGTTCTTATATATTATATATATTTACAATATATTTGGGAAAATATATATATATATCATTTGTTGTTTTCAAGTACAATATTATTATTTGCATTCATGTTTTATGGTTTTTCAATTATTTTCTTTAAATATATATCTGGAGTAGTTTTTATTGGTTTTTTGGTAAATGGGTATTATGGAAACTTTACAACAGACAGTTTATTACTTTTATTATGTACAGGATTGATGGCATTTCCTTTTACAAAAGTTACTTTTTCTTTTAATGATTTTTTTAAATCTAAAAATTTTATATCTAAAATTGTTAGTATTATTGTTCTTATAATTTTTACAATAGGATTAAAATTAGTAGATGTATACTACGATATAATTTCTTTAGAAAATTTCTTTGGAATTATATATATGGCTTCATTTTTATTGTTTGTTCTTTATATATTTTTTACTAAATATTTCTCATTAATAGATAAATTGAAATATAAAAAAATCAATTTCAAAAAACTAAATCATAGACCATATATTTATACGGTTTGTGCTAGTTTAAAATCTTATTACTACAAAATGAAGTTGATTAAATATTTGGAAGAGAATATAGAAGAAGTTAGTGGAGAGTGGACAAACCGTGATATATTGGAGGTAAATTTTCAACCCAATATACAATTGGCTAAACTTGAAGAGAAGTGGCTTGGGTTGGGTAGGTAAATGCCAAAATTAGAGTTAAGGGGTCAGTTGCCACCTTAAAACCTGATTAAAAGCTAAGGGAAAAAAACAATGGGGTCAGGTGATAACCAATAACCAAGCTATCCTTTGCTATCATGTCATAAACCAAAAAAGGAGTATGACATAGCTAGAAAACCTCGACTTACGATTGCTGGTTATTATCACATCATC
>JAMOMX010000462.1 GCA_027066935.1 Sulfurimonas sp.
AATGTTGTTTTAATGAATGAGGGGAGTTTAAAGTACATAGGTGTTATCCTTATTTTTGTTCTCTATCTCTTCCAAGCTCTTACAAAAAGGGTATTCCTACAGCATATCCCCAAGTAAACTTAGGAACGAGGGAAATTTTGCAAGAAGTGAAAGATAGTCTACGGTATGATTATCCATGGGTCATATCCACCGCCATCAGTTCCATGGCAAAATGCACTACCATTTCCACCACATGTTGGCACGGTATCTATTGCTGGATAACCAGGAGTTAATCCATCATGATCAACCAAGTAAGCATCACCCCAATTATAAACAGGAGTATCTACAGCAGTATAGTTTGATCTATAACCTGTCAACATCAAGGAGTTTCCATTATAGTTATATGGCTCTGGAAAATTATAGTAACCAATGAGACGCGATACAGGAGAACCATGAGGTACCGCAACATGGCAATTAATACACTTAACATAGGTGCCAGGAGTTATCATACTTTCCATAGTTGATTTAATACGATGCGCTCCATTAATTGCATCATTCCCAGCTACTCTTTCAATGGTATGACAATTCAAACAAAAAATCTCGCCAGGAACAGGTAGATTGTAACCGCCTGCATCTAAAGCATCTCCTATGTGCCAAGGTTGACCAGTTGCAGAATTTTCAGGCCAGTCTTTGTACTGACCCTTGAGCATATACTTTTTGCTAGAACCGTGAGGTCCTTTAGGATCGATAGTATTCTCATCATCAGCACCATGACAATCAGAACAATACATCGTCTGATTTCCTACATTTGTATTCCATGGTGGCAACATGGTAATAGTATGCTGTGGGTAAGCATATCTATCACCTCCACTTGCTATCATCTCATTTGTTGTCATTACAACCGGATGTGCCGAACGATTTTTTGGATTAAACTCCCATGCTTGATCGGTGACAATTGTTCCCTCTGCTGAAAGGAAAAAAGAAGAGGCACCAAAGGTAGCTGAACCCAACCCCCAATATGAGTGACATTTCATACAGATTTGGTATTCTTTAGTAGCGCTCTCTAGCGTTGTAAAGGTGGTAGGCTGTTCCCATCCGCTGACTGGCCATGTTGGCTCTACTCCAGTTACACCTACTAAAACAGGTGAAACATCGTTTGTATTTGCATTTGGGGCAACTGGGTACCATCCCGAAGCATCTACTACATCAGTATGTGTACCCTTCTGAGCTTTGTGCGGATTGTGACAATCCATACAGGTAGCGTGTCTGTTATTATCCCAAGATACACCTTTACCTCCATCTGGATCTAATGGTACATCTGCTCCATAAAGCACATCTAAATTTGTATGGCTACCATTTGGATTATTAGCCGAAATAATTGGATGAGCATAAGTTCTATTTGCTACAGTCTCAATATTTACTGCTGCCCCTGCGTTATCGCCATGACATGCTGCTCCTATTGTATCTGATGCAGCGCCTTGGAAACAAGTTTGTTCTTGCACTTGTCTATTTAAGTAAGGAATCCCTCCAGCATTATGAGGTGTGTGGCAATTAGCACAACCCATATCTGATATCTCCCCTGTTGCATATTTTACTAATAACTGAGCATCTGTATAATCAGGAGAACCTACTGGTGGCGTTTGATGTACACTCCCCAACCAGTCAATTTTTTCATGGCACGAGGTACAAGTAGTTGATACTTTTTGAGCAAAATTAGCTCCTGCATCAACAAGTAAAAACTTATCATTATCTTTATGTGGATCATGACAAGATGAACACTCTACATAGTTGTTACCTGCATAATTAAAAACTTTAATTGGAGAGTCTGGCGATGTCTTTAGTTCCATAGTCTTAGTTCCAACTCCAAAAGATTTAGTAAGAGCTGGGTTATAGATAATTCCAACAGGATGGTGCATTGTTAAATCAGTTCCTATAAAACCTGCTGCTGCACTTGGCATGGTCCCATCTGCTATCTCTACTCCATTCATATCAATAAGTTGATCTGTCGCTGTTCGCAATGCATGTACAGCCCCAACAGCTACTGTTCCATCATGGCAACTCAAACATTGTCTAGATAAAGCACCAGGCGTACCTTTAGTTGCCCCTAAATCAGCCTCAACTGCATATCCCATCCGTTTTAGGTAGTCACTATTGTACATATCATATGCTGATACTGGCATACTTCTATTCCAAAGTGGCTTCCCCTCTGCTTGAGCTCTATGTGGAATGTGGCAAAAAACGCATACCTCTGTTTCAGCTTGAGCTTTTATTGATCCTGGTCCAGATATAGATAAATTATGTTTTGTATTATCTATTGTTGCAAAGAGCGGTGTGTTTAAAAATAAAAATAAGAAAAAAATCATTTTTAATATATATTTCATATCATACTCCTTTTTAATCTATATCTAGTAATTTGAATATTTGAACTCTCTTATTACTAGTATCTGTTATATATATGGTACCATTTTCTAGTATATATATATCTTCAGCAAGTGAAAATCTACCTTTTGCGTTGCCATAACCACCAAATACCATTAGTAATTCACCTTTTTTATTAAAAATTTGTATATTATTAAACATAGTATCACTAACATAGATATTGTTATTTTTATCAAGAGCTATACCCCTTGGACTAGCAAAACTACCTATACTTTTTCCTAAGTGACCAAACTTATAAAGGTATTTACCCTCTTTATTAAGCACCTGTACCCTATGATTCATTGAGTCAGTTACATAGATATTTCCAATAACATCTTTGGCAATAAAAGTAGGTCTATTAAACTCTCCATCTCCATTACCAAATCCACCAATGGAGTAAAGAAACTTTCCTTTAAGTGTAGTTACATGTATTTGACTTGCAACTGCATCTACAATGTATAGTTTATTTTCATCATAATTTACAGCAATTCCAACAGGTCTCTTAAAAAATTTTGAGCTTATAGCATAATCAAACTCTCCATCTCTTTTAAATACATAAATTTTAGCTCTTATGGAGTCAGAGATATAAATTTTTCCTTTTGAATCACATACAACATCTATTGGGTTAAGAAAAATCTCTTTATCGCTACCCTCTATAATTATTGTTTCATCTTCTGATTTATCAAATATATAAACATTTTTAGATGTTGCATCTGTCACATAAACTCTTTGTTTTTTGGCATATATGCCAAAAGGAGAGGATAGCGTTATGCTTTCTTCACCAACTACAAAATCAAAAATTTTTGAAAAAAAACCTTTCTCAACCTCAAAATCTGCAGGATTAGTAGCAATTTTTACAAACTCAATTCTTGCTTTATCTGGAGCTTCTGGCCATACTAATTTATCTATATTTTTTGCATTTAAATAACCAGTATAGATAAAAAATAAACTAATAAATAAAAACTTACTCATCTACTGCTCCTTTAAAATTTACGTAAAAATTTTACATTAAGTCTATGCACTTCTCTATTTAAAACGTGAATTGCAATATCTTTATCAGTTTCTATTCTATCATAAGTATAGCCAATAGAAGTGGTTAGTTTTGAGCTATAAAATAGCAAATCAGTTCCAAAATTATAATTCATTGTATCATAATAAAATTCTTTAGATATACTTAATTTGCTTGTATATTTAATATTTCTACTTAAATTATATCTAAACACAACATTAGCACTAGGACTCATTGTTTCTTTTTCTTTTCCATTTGTTTTTGATATTGCATAACGAAATCCTAGTTTTGAGCTTAGAGAGCCACTAATACCTACTCTGGTACTATAGTCAAGATTATTCTTTACACTCACTCTAGCAAATTCTATAGAGGTAAAAACTTTATTGCTGTCAAGTATTTTTGAAATACTATTATAATAATCAATATTTAATTGATTTCTTAATTTTGAATAAATCATTGTGCTTATATTTAGGTTTGCATTGGAAGTTTTTTTACTTTCCTCTAAAGTGTTGATGGAATCATTATAATATAAACTAGCACTTAATCTTGAATTTAAACTTTTAATATTTTGATTCATCCCAATTTTGGCTCTATACATATATGTTGTAATCTCTGCTGTAGATGTGTTGCTATCCCTATCATTTGAATTATTATTAAGACTAGCATTAAATGACATATTCATAGATATGTCTGCATTTATTTTTTTTAGATAGCTAATATTTGAATTTAAATTTAAATTTTTTATAGTATCTAAATCACTAGAAACAACGGAATAGCTTGATGATTGTGATAAATTTAAATTTTTTGTTACCCGATAACCATAAGATTGGGATAGATTAATATTATTTAAATTTTCATCTATGATTTTAGTTCCACTTAAGCTTAAAGAAGCATTATGTTTTCCTCTTGGATTCCATATTAAATTTAAATTTGAAAGTACTGTTTTTGTCTCATTAGCAGTCCATAAATCATTTGTATAGATTCTTTTTCTATAACTTGATTGTGAATTAAACCTAACAGAATCACTAACTTTAGCTCGATAAATTAAATTTACATCTTCCTCTTTATTGCTTGATTTAGAGGTATAACTTGTTGAGTCTTTAGTAATCTCTTGATCTGTATTAGTATAGCTTAAGCGTAGATTATGAATATCATCATCTTTAGTTAATGTTACTTTATATTTTCTGTTTTTTCTGTTATCCGTACTGAAAATACTTTCATAAACTCCATCAGAATCTGTGATGGTATAATTAATTTTGAATATGTTTAAGAGTATTTGTCCAACTAAACCAAATGAAAGATTATCATACTCAGAGTTATTGGTAGTACCGTTATATCTAATAGAATTAGGAGATTTTGTTTTTATAGCATATAAAGTAAAAGGGATTTTAGTATGGCTTAAAAAATTTAGTTTTGCATTATAGTCATAACTTTCAAGCTTATTCACAGTGTTAGCACTACTCTCTTCAGTATTTATATCTTCAAATCTTAAAGTAGTTGATAGTGAATAATTAAATAATCTCTTACTATAAATTGCGCCCAATACCCCAAGTTTATACTCTTGCATAAAATTAGTTCTAACTCTATCGTTTTCGTTGTATTTATCATATGTATAAGATAAACCTATGCTTCCATAGAATTTGCCAAAATTATTTACTTGTGACTGAATAGAATATATTGAGTCCATAATACCTAAGCTTTGTCCCTCTTTATTATAATTTCTTTTAAACCCTTTGCTATAATATTCATAATCTTCTTTGCTCTCTATATATATGCCACCATCTGTTTTAATATCATCAACTTGTTCAGTTTTTCCATTGGAAACAACATTGATTGTATTTTTTTTAACTTCCGTATCCCTACCTAAAAATGCTAATTTTTGAACTTTTTCTTCATTTATATCTTCTTTATTTACAATTTCTAAAATTTGTTCTTCATTATTAAATACTAAATTCTGTGCTGGTTTTTGTATTTCAGTTTTAGCTACTAGATTTTGTTCTTTATCTTTAAATACTAAATTCTGTACTTCATCTTTTTTAACTACTGGATTTTGTACTTTAACTTTTTTAACTATTGAATTTTGTTTTTTATTTTCAACTACTAAATTTTGCTCTTCATCTTCAATAACAAACCATTTCTCTTCATTTTTAAATCTATCTTCAGTAACACTTATATGATCTGGGTTTACAGGGAATAATGTATATACCTTTACAGCGGATACTATTCCAACTGCCCCAAAAAAATAGATTACTGCTAATTTCATAATTTAAAGCTGCTTTACAATTACCGCTGCTAATTTTAATTTTTTAAGCAAGCTAGTTTTTCGCTCTTCTTCTATTTTTTTCTTAAGATCATTTTTTAAACTTTTTTTAATAGTTTCAAAAGGAAGTTGATTTGGCTCTACCTTATCCTCAACTTTTACTATAAAAAAACCTATTGTTGTCTCCATAATTTCACTTGTAGTATTAGAATCCATAGAAAATGCCTTTTTCTCAACACTAGGTTCTAACATCCCTTTATGAACATACCCTAAATCTCCACCTTTTATTCGACTCATAGCAGTAGAATATTTTGCTGCTATATTTGAGAAATCTTCACCATCTGTTATTTTTTTATAAGCTTCTTCTATCCTTTTTTTAGCTTTTTCTTTTCCTTTTGGATCTGTAGGATCATTTTTTACATAAATTAATTTTGCTATAATTTTTTCAGGCTCTTTAAACTTATATTTATTTTTTTCATAATATTTTAGTAGATCATCTTCACTTAAATTTGCCTCTATTTTTGCTTCATAAAATTTCTTAAGTAACTCTTTGTTATAAAGCACTTTTTTAAAAGTTTCTAGTGTAAATCCAGCATTTTTTAAAGCTACATCAAAATCTTTTGTAGTTTGTTTTGCATATGAGATACCTTTGTCTATTTCAGCTTTTGAAACTTTAATATTGATAGATTCAGCATGTTGAATAAAAAGCTCACTATCTATCAAATCATCTAATACCTCTTTTTCAAAAGTTTTCATCTTATCATTTGAGACAGTTTTATGAAAATATCGTGCTGGAAATAATAGTTTAACCCCTCTATCTAGCTCAGATTTATGAATTTTCACTCCATTTACCATTGCTACAACATCTTTTTCTAAGATTATTTTAGGATTTGCATCTAAATAAATTCCACACATTAAAATTGATATTATTATCTTTAAAAATAACTTCACTGGCTTATTCCCCTTTAATCTCTTTATATTTTTCAGGATTATCATTTTTCCAACGCTCACTCATATATTGGTATATTTGCACCCTTCTATTAAATCCATCAACTACATAAATTCTATCATATCTATCAATATATACACCTGCTATTAGACTAAATTGACCTATAAACTTTCCAGCAGATCCAAAAAATATTAACAATTCACCTTTTTCGTTAAATACTTGAACATTATTAAAAGCTGAGTCTGCTACATATATATTTCCATCACTATCTACACCAATACCTTTAGGTCTAGCAAACATTCCAGGTCTATCACCTATTTTTCCAAATTTTCTTATAAATTTTCCATTTTTATCAAATACTTGCACACGAAAATTTTGTGTATCTACTACTGCTATATTATCATTTCTTCTATCTATGGCAATATTTGTAGGAAAATTAAACTCCCCAGCCCCTTTTCCCCTTTTGCCAAATGTAAATAACATCTTTCCATCGAGTGAGTAGGCTTTGATATTGTGAGCCTTTGTATCTACTGCATATAATACTTTTAATTTGTTATTAATACTGATACCTGTTGGTTTATTTAGCTCTAACCTTCCACCAAATGCTCTAAGTAATTTTTTGTCTTTACCATATACTAAGATGCTTGCATTTTTTGAATCGCTAACATATATACTTCCATTATCATCAACTGCTATCCCTACAGGAAGGGCTAATTTACCGGGGGAACTATCTCCAATGAAAGAAACTTTTTTTAATTTTTCATCTATATCAAAAACTGCCCCTACTGCTGTATCTGTTACATATACACTATCTCCAAAAGCAGCAACACCATAAGGTTTAACAAGATTTTTTGTTGTAAAGGCTATTCTTTCACCAATAAATGCATCTAAAACACTCACTTTTGTAAAACTTATATCTCCACTATAAGATATATCAAAAAAAACCTTAGGCTCATTTGGTGGCGATGGAATAACAATCTTTATTTCTTGTATATTTTTAGAACCACATGCACTAAAGAAAATCAATACAATGACATACAGATAAACTCTTAAAAAATTTTTAAACATTATAAACCTTTTGAAAATTTATATAGTATATAATAACACAAAGATGGATTATATAAAATAAACTAAGTGAGAATTTTATACACAAGAAGTTATCCCCTTGTGTATAATTTAAATAGAACTATTTTTCGTGACAACCTACACATAAAGCACTGTTGTTGTTAGAAGTTCTTAAAAAGTAAACTGACTCATTAAGAATATAAGAAGTAGCTCCATCATGTGGATCGTGGCAAGAACCACACTCAACATAAGCAACTCCAGCTGTAGTTCTTAGTAGATCATCAATTGTAGAAGCACCTGCCCATGTACCAGCTAAAGCTGTAGTACTAAGAATTAGGCTTGCTGGATTAGTAGCAGCTGTTCCACCAACTGGATATGGTACAGAGATAGGGTGGTCATTACTTAAATCTACACCTGCATTTCCTAAATCAGCAAGAACATTACTCACTAATAACGCATCACTAATTGTAGCGGCAGTACTTCCAATCAAGCCGTCCCCTCCAGCTGAATAACCAGCGCCTGGAGCATTAACTACTGAGTTAACTGCACTAACACCATCGTGACAACTTAAACATGCCATAGATGGAGCATTTACTACACCTCCTGTATTACCAACAGCTGTACCAGCTATGGTAGCACCCTGAGTACCAGCAACTGTAGCACCATATAATACAAAAGCATTATTAGCTGTAGCTGCTGCACTATCTTTATTCCACAGTGGAGCACCAGCGAAAGATGGATTGGCAGCATGTGGAGTGTGACAATAAACACATGTCTCACCATTGTCTTCTGTAGCAGTACCAGCCCAAGTTGTTAAACTTAAATCATGGGGTGAATTTAAAATTCCTGCGCCCCATAATGTCGTACTAGCTAGTAAAATACCAGCTGCTATTTTTTTCCCTAACATATCTTCTCCTTTTTTACTTTGATATATAAACTATAATTATATATCGGTTATTGTCAGTATATCTTTAGTGAGATTAAAATAGTATAAAACTATAATATATTATAAATAGTTTAACATTTATTTAATGATTAGTTTACAAATTTACCCTCTTCTAGAATCACTTGGAAGAAATATCCATATCCTAAATCTACATCAGTCTTGTAAATTGCCTCTGCTACAACTACATCTCCAACATTTACAGTTGAATTTTTTGTTGTTAATATGATATCACTAGTAGCACCCTCTCCTGTTCCATCTTGAAGATGAATCCAGTCTTTACCCATAATCCCTTTTGAAACTTTAGTAACTTTAGCTCTTAATTTAACTGCTTTATCTTTAAGTTTATCTTTTGATGCATATAACTCTTCTACAGTATATCCACCCTTTAATTTTTTAATACTAATTTTTTCTGCTACAACTTCAGCTTTATTTGGCGTTGGATGTGGTGGTTTGACAGCATTAGTTTCAGTAGTTGGATGTGGCTTTCCTGCGTGAGAATCACAGTCATGTGCCTCTGTAGTTGGATGTGGCTTTCCTGCATGACTAGCATGATCATGTTTTTCACCAGATTTTACAATAGCACTAGCAAACATTAAATAATCAAAATTTCTATCTAAAGCTTTACTTGAAAAATCTTTCATAACCATCTGCTCTATATAAGAAACTGTATCACCAACTTTTACACTCGTTTGTGGAGCAGCTACCCAATAGATAGTCCCACCCTCATCAACTTTAATATAAGTATATCCAGTAGCATCTACTGTTTCAAGAATCACTCCAACATGAGGGGCATTTTCTTGAATATCCGCTCCAACTGGAGCCTTATCAGCGTATGACGGTGCCGTTGCTGTATCAGCACCATAGATATTTTGTGGTTCTTTAGTAGTTGTTGAACTTTGTGTTGCTTGAGTCTTTTCTACTTTTGATGTATCTTCTTTTGGGTTATCACTACAACCCACCATTAAAAGTGCGGCTACACTTAGCGCTATAGATATTTTTTTCATTTTTTTCCTTTGTTTTTTAAATGTTGTTCATAACTTTCTTTTGCTGCTTTAAATGTCTCATTTGAATCTTTAGAGTCTCTAAAATAGTGATCCATAAACTTGTTGAAATCAGCTTCCTCTTGAGATATCTCTCTAAGTGGTTTTCTCATCTCCTCTTCATCTGTTTTTACAGGTGGGAGGGATTCGATATATTTTGCAATTATTTTTATTTTTTCATCTGATAGTCTAGTAGTTTGACCCCTCATCATACTTCCATACCCATATAAATCCATATTTCCTGCTTTATACTCTTGCAACTCTTTTATAATCACTTCTGCTTTCATACCAGCAATTATTTTACTCACGCCTAATGATTTTTTTTCACCTTTTTTTCCATGACATGCTGAACATTTTCTAAACAATCGCTCTGCGGAACTTTTTTTCTTTTTTACAATTTTTTTAGGTTGCTCTACGGGTTCCATTGATTCAATATGTTTACCTATCTCTAACATATCTTCTTCTGATAGTTTTTTAGACTGACCCTTCATCATCTTTCCAAAACCATACTTATCTCTTGTGCCAGCTTTGTACTCTTTTAACATATCCACTACATCGTCTGCTTTCATACCAGCAATTGCACTTGTTAAGTTTAAAGATGCTTTCTCCCCTTTTACCCCATGACATGTGCCACATTTTTTATAAAGTGGTGATGCTGATACTATATATACTGTTGAAAGTATAAGAAATAAAAAAAACTTCATCCTAATCTCCTCCTATTTTTATTGTTCTATGTTCCATTTGTGTTTATCTAAAATAATTTTTGCTTCTTTTTTCCCATTAAGATAAGCTTCTTGCATTAATTTTTTTGCTAATTGCATATCCTTTTCAATACCATCACCCTCAAGATAGATCTTTGCAAGATCATATTGCGCTTTTGAGCAACTTTGCATAGCAGATTGCTCAAGATACTTTTTTGCTTTGATAATATCTGCTTCAACACCATTACCCATCTTATACATAAGACCAATTTTATGTTGCGCTATAGGATAACCCAAGTCAGCAGCTTTTTTATAAGCTTTAAATGCTTTGTCATAATCTACTTGTAAACTTTTTCCAAAATAGTAGATATCCCCAATATGCACTGAAGATTTTATATCACCTTTATCTGCAGCTTTTGTAAAATAATATACTGCTTTATCTGCATCTTTTTTAACGCCATCACCATTAAGATACAACATAGCAAGATTATACATCGCTTTTACATGCCCTTGAGCAGCAGCTTTTTCATACATTTGTGCTGCCTTTGCATAATCTTTTTTTATAAGCATTCCGTGAAAATACATCCTACCTAACGCAAACTGCCCACTAGCATCTCCGTTGTCTGCTTTTATTTTAACTGCATTAAAAGCTCGATTATTGAGCTCTGTTGTTTGATTTGCCGACACTGTTAAAGTGATTAAAAAAAGTTTTATTACCACTATAAAAAAACTTTTTTTCATTTTTTATCCTAATGTTTAAAATTTATATTGTCCATAATCATATCACATTTATCACAACGATTTCTTAATTTGTTAAAATATTTGTTGTTTTAAGATGAGTTTTAAGAAAAGACTCCCCTCCAGATACCTGCGGCACATAATAAAATAAGGTGTGCTGCTGTATTCCTACCCTGACACATTGCCTTAAGTGACTATTGCACAGGTCTAAAGAGAAGCGGGAGAATTATAACCAATAAAAACTTAAAAATAGCTCTAAATAGTGGCTATAGCTTCTGAAATTGCTTTATAATAACCAACATAATCAAAATCAAAATTAGAATTATTAGCGTTTAGTTCCATCTCTTGAGCCATAGTATATACCTCATCAAATTTCAAATTTCCCGCACTTCCTTTAATGAAGTGGGCATTTTTACTAATCTCCTCAAAAAAATTATTTTCTATCGCATCTTGAAGCTTTGTTATGGCACCATTACTCTCAGATAAAAAGCTATCTATAAGGATAGGGATATGTTTAACATTTAACCCTATAGATGCTGCCATCTCTGCGTGGTCTAAATTGGTATAATTTGCTTGACGAATTGGCATCTAATTATCCTTAATTTACAAATTTTAATTTGATTATAACACAAAATGACAAAAAAGAAGAAAAAATGATTTATCTAATTTTTGCACTTAAAGCTGAAGCTCAAGCATTTATTGAGAAGAAGCTTGATCTAAACATTACTGTATGTGGCATTGGGTCTCATAACATGTATAATGCAACTAAAAAAACAGTAAAATTGATGGATGAAGATGATATTATAGTAAATATTGGAATTTGTGGAGCTAGTAAAGAATTTATAATTGGTGAACTACTTTATATAGATATGCCATCAAAAAATATAAAAAAAAAATTTACCCTAAGCTGTGTAGATAATAAGGTAACCAAAAAAGACAAATACGATGTTGTAGATATGGAATCATCTGGTTTTATTGATGCTACAAATATGGTAAAAAATAGATATATGTTTAAAATAGTAAGCGATCATTTTGAGCCAAAATCGGTAACTAAAGATGGTGCAAAAAAATTGATATTTGATAATATAGATAATATTATGAAAAGGATAAAAAGATGAAAATAGCTGTTGTAACTGGAGCTAGTAGTGGGATAGGTGAAGCTATAAGTTTAAGACTTTTAAAACTTGGTTATGGAGTTATAGGGCTAAGTAGAAATATAACAAAAAATAAATTTTCAAATGCAAATTTTACCCAAATGAAAGTTGATTTATCTAATGAAAAAGAAACCTCTAGCGCATGTGAAAGTTTAAAAAAAAACAATATAGATATACTTATAAATTGTGCTGGTATTGGCAAATTTGAACCTCATGAAGAGTTAAACCCACATACAATAAGAGAGATGGTATTTTTAAATCTTACAACACCTATGCTTTTAACAAATGCTTTATTAAAAAATCTTAAAAAAAATGATGGTTATCTTATAAATATCAACTCGATTGAGGCACTTCGTGCGTCAAAGTTTGCAGGTGTTTATTCTGCTACAAAGGCTGGTTTAAAAGCGTTTGGAGATTCACTTTTTGAAGAAACAAGAAAAAGTAATCTAAGCATAACAAACATCAATCCAGATATGACACAAACTAATTTTTATGAAAAATTACGATTTGATGTAAGCGATAAAGAAAATGAAAAACTTTTAAGTAGTGATATAGCTGATATAATTGAGCATATTTTAAGTATGAGAAAAGGGGCTGTTGTAACTGAATACACAGTAAGAAGTTTAAACTTTGGAATCTCGAAAAAGTAGAGGTTAAGAGATTACATCTAATCTAGCTCTATGAATAGGGGTCTGTGTTGAATTTAAAAAATCTATATTTTTTTTAAGTTGAGATATAATCTCGCCTGCTTCATCTTTTAGTTGATAAAGTACTTTAGTACCCTCACTCATCAAGAACATAGCTTCTTGCGTATCTCTTTTGTTTGAAAACTTAGGGACTTCATCCAATAGCTTATCTATTTCATCTGCATTTTTTTCTACAATTGCTATTTTAAATTTATTAAGCCACATCTGCACTTTCTCTCCACGCTTCTAATAAGCATTTAAATACTTTGCTAACTTCATCTAGTTTTGAGATATCACTATCTATACTAACTGATGATAAAAGCACCATCTCTTGTCTATATAGTCCATCAAGATATAATGCTACATCTCCTTGCTTAATATCTAATGCAGACAATAGTTCTGTAACAATAGCTATGGAACGATTTAACCAATATATTCTTTTTTCAATATTATTATCTTTTATAGCTTTTTTTGCTTGAGCATTAAAACGAAGAACACCCTCATATAGCATCTCTATTAATTTATGTGAAGACTCAATCCCTACATTATTTTGTGCATAAATATTATGAGCTGAATTACTATACATCTTGTATCCTTTTTCCTTAACATTCGTTTCTTTCATGTTAAGTACATCGACAAGGACCTAATTTTCTTTAGTATATTTTCATAAATATATAGTGAAATAAAACTTGTTTATAATATACTCTAAAGTAGAATAATAATTTGTCGATATATAAGTAATATAACAATATTATGTAAAAAAGGATTTGGCATGGCTGATATAAGTTCACTAGGAATTGGCTCTGGAGTATTAACAGCTGATGTAATTGATCAATTAAAAGAAGCTGATGAATCTGTTATTATTAAACCTATAGAAAATAAAATTGAGCTTAATAAACAAAAACAAGATGCTGAAGAACTCTTAACTTCTTTGATGAAAAGTTTTAAGGTGAGTGCCTCTGCTCTTAGTTATGATACTATTTTTGACAATAAAACTGTTGATATTACAGGAAATTCAGAGGTTACCGTAGATGCAGGTGCAACCGTAGAATCATTTAGCTTAGAGACTGTTACTCTTGCTAAAAAAGATATAACCTCATTTGGCGCGCTTGGGGACAAAGATACTACACCTGTTGCTTCTGGAGCTGGTACACTAACTATAGGTAGCTATGTTATAGATTATGATGAAACTATGACACTAGAAGATCTTGCTCAGGCCATTACTGACACAGCTGGTGCTACCATATCTGCTTCTATACTACAAACTGGTAACGGTTCTTACAATTTAATTGTATCTTCTAAATCAACAGGTGCTAGTGAAGCTTTAGTAATTACAGATGATAGTGGTCTTTTGGACCCTGCACTCCTTAACCCTTATGATGCAATAACGAATCCTAATGGTTATCAAAAAGTACAAGTAGCTGCAGATGCAGAGTTTAAATACAACGGTATTACAGTTGTAAGACCAACAAATGATATAGATGATTTGATTTTAGGTGTAAATATAACACTAAAAGAAGAGGGTGATATATCAAATGTTGAGATAGGGCAAGATACAAGCAACATAGTTGATGAATTGCAACTATTTGTAGATAGCTATAACACTCTTATGCAAAACTTATCTGATATGACCCTAAAAGATGAAGAGAGCGGTGCTGAGGGTGTTTTTAATAGTAGTAGCTTTGTAAAATCAATATCTAGGGATTTAACAAGGGCTATAACTTCATTAAGTGGTGGTGATTCCCTTCTAAATTATGGTTTAGATTTAGATAGATATGGAACTTTGACTTTAGACAAAACTATTTTAGAAACAAAACTTAAAGATGACCCAGATGCGGTTAAGATGTTCTTTACAGGGGGAATAGACACTGATGGAAATAATACAACAGGAATTTTTGAATCTATTGATGATAAATTAAACTCATATACAGGTTATGGAAATCTTTTAAACTCATTTCAAGCAGAACTAGAAACAGAAAGTAATAGCTTAAATGATAGTTACCTTCGCGCTAGAAAATCTCTTGATGCTCGTTATGATATTATGACTCAAAGGTTTATAGCCTATGATGCTATGATTAGTAAACTAAATTCACAATTTTCATCTTTACAAATGATGATTGATGCTGATAATAATAATAACTAATATTTTTATTCTATAAAAATATTAGTTTTAAAGTGAAATTTTGAAATCTAATGTTATTTATGCCCTCTTACTTACTTGAAAGTACGCTATAATTTCATTATGAATACAACTAACTTTTCCTCATTAAACTTAACACTAGATATGCTTAAAAACCTAAATGAACTAGGCTATAAAGAGATGACGCCTATTCAAGCTGAGGCACTTCCTTTGATTCTTAAAGATGAAGATCTGATTGCTCAAGCAAAAACAGGAAGTGGCAAGACAGCTGCTTTTGGTATTGGGCTTTTAAGTAAACTTGATGTTAAAAAATTTCGCGTACAATCACTTATACTTTGTCCAACTCGTGAACTAGCAGACCAAGTTGCAAAAGAACTTCGTCGTATTGCGCGTTTTGCACACAATATAAAGATTCTTACTCTTTGTGGTGGTGTAGCTTTTGGTCCACAATTTGGTTCACTCAAACATCAAGCTCATATAATTGTTGGAACACCTGGTCGTGTTTTGAAACATCTAAAAAAAGAATCTTTAAAGCTTGAAGATTTAGAAACATTAGTTTTAGATGAAGCAGACAGAATGTTAGACATGGGTTTCATCCAAGAGATACAAGAGGTTCTTTCTTTTGCCCCAACTAAGAGACAAACTCTTTTATTTTCAGCTACATATCCAGATGAAATTATCAGTTTGGGTAAATCTATTCAAAAAGATGCAAAAATTGTAAAAACTAAATCTTTAGAGATAAAAAATAAAATTACTGAAAGATTTTATGAGGTGCAAACTCATTCAAAAGTGCAAACTCTTGTAAATATTTTTAGTAACTTCAAGCCAAAAAATGTAATAGTATTTTGTAACACAAAAATAGAGTGTGACGAGCTAGCCGATAATTTAAACTCTAAAGATATTGATGCACTTGCACTTCATGGTGATATGGAACAATATGATCGTAACGATGTGTTAGTTCAGTTTGCCAATAACTCTTGTTGTGTGTTAGTAGCAACCGATGTAGCTGCTCGAGGTTTAGATATAAAAGAGCTAAGTATAGTAGTTAACTATGACCTGCCCCATTCTCAAGAAACATATACCCACCGTATAGGTCGTACTGGACGGGCTGGGGCTGATGGGTTGGCTTTTACATTTTATAAAGAGTATGCTGATTCAGATATAAATGAGTATAAAAATGATACTAGAATCTTTGAAGATATATCAAATTTAAAAACAATGATAGGGTTTTGTATGCGTCCAGAATTTGCAACACTTGTGATAGAGGGTGGTAAAAAAGAGAAGCTTCGAGCTGGAGATATTTTAGGTGCTTTAACGGGTGATGTTGGTCTTGATGGTAAAGAGATTGGAAAAATAGATATTTATGAGAGACAATCTTATGTAGCGATTAATTCTAAGCTTATAGATAATATTTTACAAAAGCTACAAAATTCTAAAATCAAAAAAAGAAAATTCTCAACTTGGATTTTGTAAAATAACAGATCTACTTAAGCCTCATTTAAAAACGCAGCATCATCCCCATAAACATACCACGATAATCAGTATTTATAACCAATCCACCCTCTTCAAGTTCAAATTTTTGCACTCTATATCCTAACTCTACTGCTAGTTGAACTATTGGTATAATATCAAATGTATAATCAACTTTTACTCTAGCATCATACACTGTAGCTGTAGAATATGTGTTGTATTTAAGGTCAGCTTCCACTCCAATACCTGTTGTTGGTATTTGAATTCTTGATCTTATATATGCTAATGGAATAACAATTGAAGAGATATCTGTAGGAAGTTTTTTAACTAAGTCTATCCCAGCTGTTTCATAGGAGATATTTAATATCTTAATATCTACACCTAAATCAAGTGTTATCCAACCCGTATTATCTAAAATATTATAATATGGAATTAAATCAATTTGTGACATATAAAATCTTGTTGCTGAGGATTCTGGATATGTAAATGAACCAAATGTACCACTAGCAGTACCTTCATTTAATATATCTACATACTCTACTCTTAGGTTTGGCAACATAGGAATAGGATGTTTTAAGAGTAACCAAGCATATAGTTGTGCTTTTTGGTTTTCATCTGAAGTATCTAATCCAGTAGCATCACTATGAGTATAAGAGATTGTTCCTGATGGAGTTTGCACCAATGTACCAACACCCATCTCTGCTCTTGCAAAATCTGCATTAGCCGTTGCTGAGAACATTAATGCACATATAAATGTAATAAGTAATTTTTTTATAAAAGAGTAGTTTGTAATCATATTTTTGCCAATTAGAATTATTTTTTACAATTATATCAGATTGATAAGGGGAGTATTCTTAAATGTAAAATTTAGGGGGAAAGCCCTAAATTTTGAATCTTAAAAAGGAGGATAAGATTTTTATAGTCAATAGTTAATAGTTAATAGTTAATAAGTTTTGATTTATAAAGCTGCTTTTGCTGCTGTAATAGCTTCTTCATAGTTAGGTTCTGTTGTAATTTCTGGAACAACTTGTTTATAAGTTACTTTTCCATCTTTACCAATTACAAAGATAACTCTTGCAGTGATACCAGCTAAAGGACCATCAGCTAAAAGAACACCATAAGCGTTAGCAAAATCTTTGTTTCTAAAATCAGAACATACTTTTAAGTTTTCAATTCCAGCTGCACCACACCATCTAGCTGCTGCAAATGGTAAATCCATAGAAACAGTGATAACTTCAACACCATCTAAAGCTGCTGCTTCAGTGTTAAATCTTCTTGTTTCAGCGTCACAAACACCTGTATCTAAAGATGGTACTGCTACAACTAGTTGAACTTTACCCTCTCCACCAATTTGCTCATCTTGAAGCATTGGATCACAGTTTACTACTGTTGTTACTGGTGCTACATCACCTACATTTATTTCATTACCTGCTAAGTTACATACGATATCGTTTTTGAAAGTTACAGTTGCCATTTTGGCTCCTTGTTTTTTTTATTTTTAACACGTTTTTATTTTTGTTGAGAGAATTATAGTCTAAATCGGATAAAATTACTCTTATTTAGAATAACTTATGTTATAGCTAAGATTTTTTTAAGTTAAAGTGAGCTTTTTGGTGAACTACTCAACTCTTGTATAGTGCTAAATATCTTCTTTTCATACATCTCAATAGCTACCCTGCCTATCATGGCAGCATTATCTGAGCAATACTTTAATTCACTTAATAATAACTCAGCATTATGAGGTTTTAAAAGCTCCTCTATTTGTGAGCGTAGATAAAGATTTGCACTAGCCCCACCAACTATTGCAAAAGTTTTTGGTGGATTTGTTTTAAAATATTTTTTTAACTTTTGTGTTAAATGTGCAGTTGCAATATGCTCAAATGAAGCAGCTATGTCTTTGTATTTACTTTTATCTTCTGCTTTTTCAATTGCTAGTCGAACAGCATTTTTAAGCCCTGAATAACTAAAAGCTATAAGTGGACTTTGTGAAAGAGGGATTGTAAAGTTATATTCTTTTCTATCTCCATCTTTTGCCAAATTTTCTATGAGTGGACCACCAGGATAACCTAGCCCCATCATCTTAGCAACTTTATCAAAACTCTCCCCAAAACTATCATCCATACTTTTTGCAACTGTATCAATTTGCTCTAAACTTTTTACTTCCATAACTTGAGTATGTCCACCAGAGACCAAAAGAACACTTATAGGAAATTGTGTAGGTTTATCTATAAATAAAGAATATATATGACCAATAAGATGATTTACACCAATTAGAGGGATATCAAGAACAATAGAGATCGCTTTAGCCATAGTTACACCCTCTACTAAAGTTACAGCCAAACCAGGTGTTGAAGTAACTGCTACAGCTTTTAAATCTTTAAAATAGGGTTCACACTCTTGAAGTATTTTTGGCAAAGCTTCTGCATGCAACCTAGCAGCAAGCTCTGGAACTACACCACCATATACACTATGTTCTAACTCTTGAGATATTTTTTTATGAAAAAGAAGTTTTTTTGTTTTTATATCTGTGATAGCGATAGCGCTATCATCACATGAGCTTTCTATACTTAAAATCATCTAACTTCCTATTTGTTTATATTTTAACATTATATCTTGATAATATAAAAAATTTAAAAATTATTTGACTTTAACCCATCGCCAAAAATATTAAAGGTGGATAAGCTATTAGACCTATATATGGTAAATATTTATTAAGAGGTGTCAATAGAGTCAATGAAAGTTCAGGAGATATATCTTTATCTATAAAGACACGTTTCATTAAAACTATTTTTGTCACAATATCAAGTGTTTTTATTGCAAATAAACTAACAGCATAGATATTATAGTCACTTAGCATCATAAACCAGATAGCAAAGTAAAATGTAGGGTGTTTAACTAAAAATATAAATATACTTTTTTTATAAAACTCAAACATTCTAGCGAGCATTCCAATGAGGGTTGTGGCTTTTTGCCATTGCGCCTCATAGATTTCTAAGAGTACAAATATAAAAATATAACTTAATACAGTATCATCAATCATAAGATTTAGATAGACTCTCGTATCTCTTTGTCTATTGCAAAAACCTCATCAACACTATTTGGCATCTGAGTATATTTTTCATAAGCTTTTATAATTGTTTTGCTGATATCCATAAATTTTATCTCTTTATTTATAAATTTTTGAATTGCCACTTCATTTGCTGCATTTACTACTACACCCATATTTGGATTTTTAAGCAAGTCTTCTTTGATCTCCCAGACAGGATATCTCTCTTTGAGTATATCTCTAAATTCTAAACCTCCAACTTTAAGTAGATCTACATGTTTTAAAATATTTTCATCCATCTTTTTATCAAGTGCATAAGCTATTGGTAGTTGCATATTAGCATGAGCAAAATGAGCTGTGGTTGAACCGTCTTTAAAATTAATTAGTGCATGAATAAGGGATTTTGTCTCAATAATCGCATCAAATACAATATTGTTATCTTCGCCCCCACCAAAAAGCCATCTAGCTTCTATAAGTTCAAACATCTTGTTTACCATAGTTGCGCTGTCTATTGTTATCTTTTGACCCATTGACCAATTTGGATGTTTTTGAGTATCTTTAAGTGTTGCATTTTTAAGTTTATCTATATCCCAATCACGAAATGCTCCACCACTTGCAGTAATTATCATCTTATCTATTTTTCTATCTTGCATCAAATACCAAAGACCAAAATGCTCACTGTCTATAGGCTGGATTTTTGAAGTATCTATAAAATTTCCACATGCTACAAGACTCTCTTTGTTAGCTAAGGCAACTCTTTTTCCAGATGCCAAAGCACTAAGAGTTGGAGCAAGACCTAAAAAACCAACAAGCGCATTTACAACTAAATCACTCTCGCTATCTTCTATAACACGAACTATATTTTCACTTCCTGCAAAAACATTTTTATGATTTACATTTTTTATATCATCTTCATTTGAGATAACAACAACTTTTGGATTATGCGTTTTAATCTGCTCATTTAAAAGTTTTATATTTTTACCAGCTACTAAAACTTCAATTTTTATGTTGAATTTTTTAGCAACTTCTAAAGTATTTACCCCGATTGAGCCCGTTGATCCGAGTAGTACCAAACTATACAAGTCCTCTTAAAAGAACAAGCATAACAATACCCCCAAAAAGGTATCCATCTATTCTATCAAGGATTCCGCCATGACCTGGAAGTAAGTTTCCACTATCTTTTACACCTGCTGCACGCTTAAGTGAAGACTCATATAGATCACCAAATATTGAACTTGTTGCCACTACAAAAGATATTACAAATGCTGTCCATAAATCAACAATTGCCAACCCTACAAACATACCACTCAGAGTTGCGACTAATATACCACCAGCAACACCCTCCATAGTTTTGTTTGGACTTGTTTCACAAAATGGAGTTTTGCCAATACTTTTGCCAACAGCATAAGCACCAACATCAGTCATTGCCACAACTATTAGCAACCACAAAAGACTAACTACATTGTACTCTTGATACATTGTTAAGATAAAAAGCATACCTGCGGTTGGATATAAAAAAGGTAAAAAGTTTTTCCAAGCTATATCTTTGTTAAAAGCTACAGCACTAGCATAAGCTACACCTGCTAGTACAAACAAATCATCACCATAGGGGTAAACTCCAGCTAAGAGCCAAAGACCAAATGCGTATTTAGTTAAGTTTTTATTCTCAACTCCAAAAAGTTTTGCAGCCTCTTTAAATGCTAATATATATACAACACC
>JAMOMX010000463.1 GCA_027066935.1 Sulfurimonas sp.
TAAAAAGTAATTCATAGCCTGATTAGGTGCTTCTTGATTATAAAAAATATAGATTTTTTATAAGTTTGGAGGTGTGGAGAATGTTATGGAATTATTTGGGTTCTAATATTAAATTGCTTAAATAAACTAAATTATGTTATACTAATAAACAATGAATTGAGGAGGCTGTTATGCAAGTCAAACAATACATATATCAATCACCTTCACCAAATGCAGTTCAAATGGGCAGATTAGACCCATCTTCACAAAAATCAGAGTCAACAGATTTTGAGACTAAGGCTGAATCCAAATCATTAAAAGAGGTTACTCAGAGTTCAGTAGTTCAATCTCCACAAAAAATAGAGCCTGCTATATCCGCTACAAAAATCGATATCTACGCATAAATCTTAGCATTAAAAGCGAGGTATAATTAAACTCCTGTTAAAATTTCATAATTTAAATTTTTCATCAAAAGGATACTTTTTGGCAAAAAGAGCATTAGTTAGCGTTAGCGATAAAACAGGAATTGTTGAGTTTTGTAACTCACTTGTAAAAAATGGTTATGAAATTATCTCAACAGGTGGAACTTATAAAAAATTAGTAGAAGCTGGTATAAAAGCGATAGAGATTGATGAAGTTACAAAATTTCCTGAATGTTTTGAAGGGCGTGTTAAAACTTTAAACCCTTATGTTCATGGAGGTATTTTACACCGCCGTGACAAACAATCACACTTAGACCAAGCAAAAGAATTAGGTGTAGAATCTATAGACTTAGTTTGTGTAAACCTTTACCCTTTTAAAGAGACTATCGAAAAGACTGATGATTTTGATGATATTATTGAAAATATCGATATTGGTGGACCAGCTATGGTTCGCTCAGCCGCTAAAAACTTTGACGCGGTAATTATTGTTACAAATGTTGCTGATTATGATGAAGTGATAGATGCGATAGAAAACGAAAAAAATACAAAAGAGTTCCGCCGTGGATATATGATAAAAGCTTATGAACATACAGCAGCTTATGATTCTATGATTGCTAACTATATGAATGAGCGTTTTAATGATGGTTTTGGTGAGAAGCAGTTTGTAGTTGGAAACAAAGTAATGGATACAAGATATGGTGAAAATCCTCATCAAAAAGGTACATTATATGAGTTTGACAAACACTACTCAAATAACTTTATAACTCTAAAAGGAGAGGCGAGTTTTAATAACTTAAATGATTTAAGTGGTGCTGTTAAAATTGCATCTGCATTTGGTGAGGAAAATGCTGTGTGTATCTCCAAACATGGAAACCCTTGTGGTTTTGCGATTAAAGATACTTTACTAGAAGCGTATGAAGAAGCACTAAAATGTGATCCAGTTTCTGCATTTGGTGGTGTTGTAGCTGTAAATGGTATTGTAGATAAAGAACTTGCTCTTAAAATGAATGAAATTTTCTTAGAAGTTGTTATTGCTGGACGTATAACTCCTGAGGCACAAGAAGTGTTTGCTAAGAAGAAGCGTATCAAACTATTTGAGCAAGGGAATGATAAGTTAATTCTTGCAAATGATAAAAAAGATTTCAAACATATTGATGGTGGTTTTGTATATCAAGATGCTGATAAAGTTAAAGATGATGAAGTTAAGAATGCAAAATTAGTTTCAAAAAATGCAGCAGATGCAGCAGATATGAAAGATTTAGAGATAGCATATAAAGTAGCATCCCTTACAAAATCTAACTGTGTTGTATATGTTAAAAACTCTGCAATGGTAGCTGTTGGTATGGGTATGACTTCAAGAGTTGATGCATCTCAATGTGCCTTAAAAAAAGCTAAAGATATGGGTCTTGATGTAACAGGAGCTGCATTAGCATCTGAAGCATTTTTTCCATTTCGTGATAGCATTGATGCAGCAGCAAAAGCTGGTGTTAAAAATGTTATTGAGCCAGGTGGAAGCATAAGAGATGAAGAGATTATTGATGCTGCAAATGAGTTTGGTATGAGCCTTTACTTTTCAGAAGTTCGCCACTTTTTACACTAAAAATTCAATTATGAAACAAACGATATAATGAATAAAAAGAGGGCATAAATAAAGGAAACCATAATGCAATACTTAATGGCTATAGATGCAGGGACTGGAAGTATTCGTGCAGTGATTTTTGATACAAAAGGTAATCAGATAAGTGTAGCTCAAAGGGAGTGGACACACTTAGCCGAAGATGGTGTAGCTAACTCTATGAGTTTTGATTTTAAAAAAAACTGGGGTGAAGTTATTTGGTGTATCAAAGAGTCTATAGCATCTGCCAATATTGATGCAAAAGATATTTTAGCTCTTAGTGCTACTAGTATGCGAGAGGGAATTGTACTTTATGATAAAAATGGAGATGAGCTTTGGGGTGTTGCAAATGTTGATTCTCGTGCTGATAAAGAGGTTAGATATTTAAAAGAAAATTTTGCAGGAATTGAAGAAGAGTTTTATGCACTTAGTGGTCAAACCTTTGCTTTAGGAGCACTTCCTCGCATAATGTGGCTGAAAAACAACAGACCTGAAATTTATGAGAAAGTTGCAAATATCTCTATGATTGGTGATTGGGTTTTAGCAAAACTAAGTGGTATTATATCAACTGACCCAAGCAATGGCGGGACTACAGGGATATTTTCACTAAAAAAACGCAGCTGGCAAAAAGATATGGCTACAAAAGTTGATATAAAAGACAACATCTTTCCTCCGTGCCAAGAGGTTGGAGAGGTTTTAGGTAGTGTAACCATAGGTGCTTCAAAACTTACAGGATTATTAACACACACAAAAGTAGTAACTGGTGGCGGAGATGTTCAACTAGGTTCTGCTGGACTTGGAGTTGTAGAGGAGAATCAAGTTGCCATTTTAGGTGGCTCTTTTTGGCAACAAATTGTAAATATTAAAAGTGATGTTAATCCACCTAAAAATATGCAAATTAGAGTAAACCCACATGTAGTAGATGGGTTGTCACAAGCTGAGGGTATCACCTTTTTTAGTGGCTTAGTTATGAGATGGTTTCGTGATGCTTTTTGCGATATGGAAAAACTTGAAGCTGAAAAAGAGGGTGTAGATGTTTATGAAATTTTAGAGCGCAAGGCTAAAGATGTGCCTCTTGGTTCAAATGGAATTATCCCTATATTTTCAGATTCTATGAAGTATGGCAAATGGTATCATGCAGCTCCTAGTTTTTTAAATCTAAGTATTGATAGTGAAGTTTGTAATCGTGCTTCGATGTTTAGAAGTTTAGAAGAAAATGCTTGTATAGTTAGTGCTATAAATTTACAAAAGATAAAAGAATTTTCAGGTGTAGAGTTTGATGAAGTTGTTTTTGCTGGTGGGGCATCTAAAGGTGCTTTATGGTCACAGATATTAGCAGATGTTCTTGGAGTTAGAGTTAAAATTCCTAAAGTTAATGAGGCTACAGCCCTAGGTGCTGCGATGGCTGCTGGTGTTGGTTGTGGAGTTTATAAAGATTTGGTTAGTGCTGCAAAAGAGTTAGTAGTGTGGGAGAAAATTTATGAGCCAAATATGGATAATTTTAAAGAGTATCAAACTATAAAACAAAAATGGCAAGAGGTTTATGAGAGTCAATTGCAGTTAGTAGATAGAGGTTTAACAACCTCCATGTGGAAAGCACCAGGGTTATAAGATGCAATATAAAGAATTAAATGTAGATAGCATGCTTGGGTTTATACAAAATTTAGAGACCATAAAAAAGTATTTTGGCTCAGATGAACTTAGTGTCGCTGAGATTGGCGATGGAAATCTAAACTATGTATATATTGTAAAATCACTTCAAAATCCTAAAAAAGCACTCATAGTAAAACAAGCAGTTGAGTATCTTAGGTGTGTAGGTGAGGAGTATGCCCTAAGCCGTGAGCGGATGAGTTTTGAGATAAGGGCACTAAAAATCTTTTATGAGTATTTGCCATCATTTGTCCCTAAAATTTATTATGAAAATGAAGATATGAGTTTGGTAATTATGCAGTATTTGGATGAGCATATTATTATGAGAAAAGGTTTGATTGAAAAAGATACCTATCCAAAATTTAGCGAGCATATATCAACCTATCTTGCCTCGACACTTTTTTATACCTCTTCATTATATTTGCAAAGTGATAAAAAGAGAGAGCTTATAGATGAGTTTAATAAAAATACACAGTTGTGTAAGCTAAGTGAAGATTTTGTATTTACAACTGCATATATGGAGCATGATACCAACGATAATGAAAATGTAAATTTAAACCCGCATGCTAAGAGATTATTTGAAGATATGGAGTTTAAAAGTAAGATTTTAAATCTGAAATATAAGTTTATGACACAAACAGATTGTTTAGTCCATGGAGATTTGCATACGGGCTCAATTATGTTAAATAAAGATGAAACTTATGTAATAGACCCAGAGTTTGCTTTTGTTGGAGCTTTTGGTTTTGATATTGGGGCATTGGTTGCAAACCTTGTTAATAGCTATATTCATCATAGTGTTGTAACTAAAAATGAAGAGTTTAAAAACTACTTACTTAAAACTATAAAAGATGTGCTTGAATTATTTGAGATAAAATTTTTGGAGTTATGGGCTAATCAAAAAGAGAGTGCATTACTAGTTGATGGCTTTTTAGATGAGGTGTCATTAGATAATTTTAAATTAGAGTTTATGAAAAATATTTTAAGAGATAGTATTGGTTTTGCAGGTGCAAAAATAGCGAGGCGTGTCTTTGGTGTAGCAGGAGTTGAAGAGATTCGTGGTATAAAAGACAAAAAGTTAAGGGGAGAAGCTGAAGTGTTGGCTTTAAAAATTGCAAGAGAGTTTGTGATGAAATATGGAAAAATAGACAACATAGATGAAATTTTGGAGATTATAAAAAATGCAGGGTAACTACAAAGCTTTATGGCTAAATAATGATGATTTTTTAGAGGTGATAGATCAAACAAAACTTCCATTTTCCTATGAAACAAAAGTTTTAAAAAATACAGATGAAGTTGTGGATGCTATAAAAGATATGACTGTTCGTGGTGCTGGAGTTATTGGTAGTGTAGCTGCGTTTGGAATATATACAGCTTCAAAAGAGGTAA
>JAMOMX010000464.1 GCA_027066935.1 Sulfurimonas sp.
TAGTCAATTTGGTATTAAAATAAGTATAATTGGAAAATACATGTAAAAGCAAGGCTACATCATGTCTGCTGTTTTAACCTATCTGGAAAATATGTTAGATTTTTGCTGTTTTTTCAACATATTTCTATTATATACCGAAATTTCTCTACTTTTTCGGTATATTTTCACTATATACTGAACTAAATACCTTTTTTCAGCATATCAAACAGTGCTTTGTTAACAAAATATTTGCTTCTTCCTATTTTGATACTTTCTAAAAAACCAATATTTTCTAACTCTCTGAGATACTTAGATGCAGTGTCTCTATGTAAGCCTAAGCTTACTATCAAAAACTCTATCTTGGTGTACGGGTGCATAAAAAGTATCTCTACTAAATCTTTGCTGTACATTTTGGGTAACTTCTCTTTTATCTCCACCTTAGCTTTTTCCATAAGAGCTGCAATGCCGTTAATAAGCTCAATGGTTTCTAGTGAAGTCTGCTCCACGCCATCTAGCATATAAAGTATCCACTCTTGCCAATTGTTTTTGGTTCGTACCTCTTGCAGGAGTCTATAGTAGTCTGCCTTATGCTGTGTAATATAGCGGCTTAAGTACAAAATAGGAATATCTAGCAACTCACTAAGCACCAAGTAGAGTATGTTTAAAATTCGTCCTGTTCTACCGTTACCGTCGTAAAAAGGGTGAATGGACTCAAATTGGTAATGAATAACTGCCATCTTGATGAGCGGGTCTATCTCATCTTTAGTGTTAATATACTCTTCGAGATTTGCCAACAAATCTTTTATGGTCTCTTCATCTTGAGGCGGTGTAAAAATGACCTCTCCTGTGGCTACATTTTTTAAGACGGTTCCTGCTTGTTTGCGTATGCCCGCATCGTTATTTTCCAAAATAGACTGAATCGTTACAATATGCTTTATGAGTAAGAGTTTGTGTTCTTGAACCAGAACGAACCCCTCTTTAAGCGCTTTGGCGTAGCGGTTCACCTCTTTGGTGGCTTGTGAAATATTTGAGCTATCAACTGTTGAAATATAGAGTTCATCATGCGTTGTGATGATATTTTCTATCTCTGAGCTATCTTTTGCCTCTTGCAAAATAAGAGTGTTTATGATGATATTTTCATTTGGTATGGTCTTGGCAACACCGTTTAAGTTTGCCAATGCACGACTAGTAGAGATAGACTTTTTGAGTATCTCTTTGGTTTCAAAGTCCATAGCTGGTGGGAGTTTTTTTAGGTTGGTTTTACTCATAAATATCCTTTGATAATATCTTGATCAAAATCTTTTTTAATTCATCATCTGAAATATTTTTATGATTTAATAAAATTAATTTTGTCGATAAAAAGATACTCTTATATGATGAATTTTCTAATAACTCCAATAATTTTATCAATTCACTTTTATAATCTTTTAATATAGACTTATTGTTTATTAAAAAAGTAAATAAATCAATATAGGCACTTATGTTATCATCAAATTTTAATACATGAAAAATAGATAATATAATTTGTATATTATTGGTTTTAATGAGAAATTCTACAAGTACATGTCTCGTTCCTTTTTTAAAATCAAATTTTCTTTGTAAACATAAATGTTTAAATGAAGATTCTAACGCATCTTTATACTTGCTAATATCAATTTTTTTGTCAAAGTCTTTACTAGTAATACCTTTATCTATTAACAATATTAGCCACTCTACAGGTTCTCTCGAGTACCCTGTGTTTATATGATGGTCTTCTATTTTTTCTACACCAAGATTCTTTTTATAAGCTTTATAGATAGCAATAATAGCATTTTGTATCTCTTCTGTATCTTGTTCAAGAGGATATTTTATCCTATCTGTACGATCAAAGAAATCTTCTTTTTCAAACTTGTTTTGTATATGAATAACTACTTTTTCTATGTCTTTATAGCTGTATCCTAAGATCTTAAAAAGGTATATTAATTCTGTAATGTTTTTACATGTAATATCTTCTCTATCTGTCTTGAGTAGTTGAAGAATCGTTTTGTTGCTGTTTTTAAAATTCAACTTCATATCGTATATACTGTCTATAAAATGAGCAAAAAGATCATCTACAACAATATCTTTATTTCTTGTATAGTCAACTTTATATTCAAGATATAGCTCTAATGTTTTTTCTAAACTATCTTTTATCTCATCATCAATTGTATTTTCTTTACTATAGTGCAAATATGCCATATGAAAAGCTTCTGAAAAATGCTCAATATTTTTAATATCAAACTGTATTAACTCATAAAATAGAGATAATATAAAAATATAATTTTCCCTATCTTTTGTTGATAAGGCCAAAACATAAAAAAGGTTTTTAAAATTGATTAAGCTTTCTTCTATATTTTTATTGGCAATATTTTCAAGAAATAGATCTTTTATATATTTCTTATCAAAACAAATTGCATATTTTTTATTTGCTGGATTATTAAAAAATTCGATGGTACTTTCTCGGATATCAGAACTTTTAGCATCTAATGCTATTCCTAAAATAATCCAATTAGATAATCCTATTTCATCTTCTTCAACCTCAAAAAAGTATTTAAAATATAGTTTATTGGCTAGATTAATTGCTTTGTTAACTTGTTCTTCTCTAAATACTGGAAACTTATTTAAAATAATAAACTTCAAAAATCTAGAATAGTTTATATAAAATGAAACTCTATATAGAACCTTTTTATTCCATCCTCCCAAAAATTTTGGGTCACTCTTTAATAACTCCTCATAATTTTTTTCTAATGTCAAAATATAGTCTAAAAACGTTTGAACAAAACCTAAATGATGTATGTTTTTAAATAGCTTTTGATTGTATTTGTCCATCAAGTTATACAAGTCATTAGACATTTTGTAAGAGTCTGAATCACCATCATCTTTAGTCCGTAGAAAATGTAGTCTAAAATATTGAAGATATTTATCGATACTATCATTAAGTATACTCGACTCACATTTTTTGTAAGCTTGTGCATTATCACCTAGCATATAATCTGTAAAATAGCTTTCGTCAGAAAAAATCAACTGATTATAATATGGACTCTCTTTTTTAAATGACTTATCATATCCATTAAATAATCCGGTTGATCCATCGATTTTATGTTTATATGTTAATAGGTATTGTAGATTTTTATTTTCTATATCTGTTTGTTGAAGTAACTCAAGTATATCTTTTTGTTCAATACTTGAATGCATATAACCAATACTTGAAATATTTGTTGATAAAATCAGTTTGGCAATATCTTGAAAATAGTTCTCTTGAAAATCTATATCACCTTCAATATTGTCCATTTCCTTTTTTATTAATGAAAATATATTTAATTCATCTTTTGGATTGTTGTATGAATCTTTCTGGATTATATTGCTTATCCAAGGAAAACAAATTGTTTTTTCATTATTTTTTTCTAATGACTCTGCAACTTCATAATAATAAAACTCTAGGTAAACCCCCTCTAAAAATGCACTTATTAATTCTGGTGTAAAATACTCAAAATACTTCATACGCTTTAAATCTTTTTTTAAAACATCTAATCGTTGCATGGAAGTATAGTTTTGAGAAGGAAACCCTTTTTTTATAAAATTCAAAGCTTCTATAAGGTAATTATTTTCATCTTCTGTATTGGCTAAAACTTCACTTACAATTTCATCTTTTGTAAGAACTTTTACACTCTTTTTTTCAAAATGTATTCTTTCGCTTTCTGAAATATCATCATGTAATATTACACTATGCTTTATGCTATTTTCATCTAAGATATTTTTAACCCAATACAATATTTTATTAAAATTTGGATCAGATAAACTAAATCCTATAAACAATACTTTATATTTACTAAATACATATCGTATAAATGAGAGAATAAGTGGAAAGTTTTTATCATACTCATTATAGTCTTGCTCAGATAAAACTATATTTCCTCTATGTAAATCACCATGTGCTTTTACAAGTAAATTTTGTTTAGATTTTGATAAGGGAATTTTTTCATCACTATCTACAATATGGTACTTTATATCAAGATTTTTATACCTCATGGCTTTTTCAAGTAAACTATCATAGTTTGTTGTCAGTATATGTTCAGGCTCTAAATCAAAGATTAACTTATGAATTTCATGAAAATCATAATCTTTTGGAAATAGCTCTTTGACTTTATTTACCAAAGCTTCTTTAGAGTTATTATCTTGAAAAATTTGTGCTGTTTTTAAAAAATCGACATCGTTTTTATGTTGCATATCTTCTGCAACCATTGCATCTATAAGAGTTTGCCAGGAAGGAAAACCTGTACCACCATTTATGTTGGCATAATTCTCTGAAATTCCTGCACCAACAAATATGACTAAGTTATTTTGTTCTTTCTCTTCATATAGAGATCTTAACTCAGAAAATACGTCCATACCCTACACACTCCAGACTCTATCAACCCAAACTATTTGAGAAGCTATAAAGCATTGCTTTAATATTTCCCTACTACACTCACAATGAAGCTTTAAGTGTATTGCAAACCTTTACACCCAGCCTCTAACTCAATATTTTAAAGTTAAAATCAGTTATTTTATCATTTTATTGCATAGTTGTAGTGGAATCACTATAAATTGGAGAAAATTACATGTAAAAAGGGTTTCTAGTGTATGACAACATTTACATGTAAATGTGCACTGCCCTTGTGTCTATGAAATTAAACACGTTCACAATGTCATTGTCTAAATATCTTGTAGCTCTTTTCGTAGCAGTGCATTAATGAGTGTTTTGAAACGGCTAGGTTAATCACCTATAAAATACATGTAAATTTCTACCCACACCTATTAACCCCGCCACCCACAAAAGGCGGCACGGCTTATTTTACATGTAAATTATTGTGCCAGTTTATCACGCACAATCTGCACGGCGCGTACCATATTGTTAAGGCTGGCGCGTACCTCATTCCACTTACGGGTTTTCAAGCCGCAGTCGGGGTTAATCCACAACTGCTCTTTAGGCAGCACTTCGAGCAGTTTTTCAATCTGCTCGA
>JAMOMX010000465.1 GCA_027066935.1 Sulfurimonas sp.
TAGAGGTAATTTCACCATTTGTAGGTGGTTCTAAAAAAGTTGTAGCACAAGTTACAATAGAATTTGATTTTAGTATTAAAAATTCAACCTCTGAAATATATGATCCAGAAAATGTAGTTAGAAGTGAGCAAGTTAGTGAAGAAAAAAGGGAGGGAACTTCTCCAGATGTTGTTGGTGGAGTTCCTGGGACTGTTAGTAATATTGGACCGGTTCAAGGTTTAAAAAGTGAAAAAACTACAGATAAATATGAAAAAAATACTGGTACTACAAATTATGAAATTGGAAAAACTATCTCAACAACTAAGAGTCAATTTGCAAGAATTAAACGAATTTCTGCGGCTGTTATAGTTGATGGAAAATATAAATATACTTTAGATGAAGCTGGTGAGTCTACACAAGAACTTGAATATATAGCTTTATCTGAAAGCGATTTGGATGCTCTTACATCTCTTGTTAGTCGCTCTATAGGAATAGATAATGATCGAGGCGATGTCTTAAGTGTAAAAAATTTACAATTTAAAAGAGAAAATGGGATCATTAAAGATAGTGGTATTGCGCAGTTAAATAATTTTTCTCAAACATATTTAGCACCGTTTTCAGAATTATTCAAATATATATTTGTAATTATTTTATTGTTTATTCTTTACAAAAAAGTAATTGCTCCATTTGCAGAACGTATGCTTGAAGTTACAAAAATTGATGAAGAGATTGAAAAGCCTGAGCTTTTAATAGATGATGATGAAGAGGAAGATTTAGTAGAAAAAGTTCAACAGATGCGTAAAAAAGTTGAAGATCAACTTGGTGTTGGTGAAAACTTTAATGAAGATGAACTTAAGTATGATGTTCTTTTAGATAAAATTAAAACAATGACTGAAGAAAGTCCTGAATCAATAGCATCAATTTTTGAATCGTTACTTTCTGAAGAAAATCTATTAGATGGAAAAGATTTAAAGGCTAAAAAATGAATTTAAGTGTCGCACAACAAGCAGCATATGATGAAATGGGTATGGGTGAGAAAATTTCAATTTTGCTTTTACAACTTGGAGAAGAGATAACTTCATCACTTTTTACTAATATGTCTGTAGAAGCTATTACGGATGTTTCTAAGTATATAGCAACAGATAAAACAATTGATAAGGCTTTAGCTTCTGCTATTTTAGAAGAGTTTTATGCAATTTTTCAATCTGGTCAATATATTACATCTGGTGGTATGGAATATGCAAAAGAGCTTCTTCACAGAACTTTAGGTCCAGAGGAAGCTAAAAGAATTTTAGAAAAACTTTCAAAGACTATGCAAGAGTCTCAAAATTTTGCATATTTAAGCAATATTAAGCCCCAACAGCTTTCAGATTTTATTATAAATGAGCATCCTCAAACTATCTCACTTATCTTGGCTCATATGGATGCAACAGAAGCTGCTGATACAATTAGTTATTTTCCAGATGAGTTAAGAAGTGAAGTGGCGATGCGTATGGCTAAACTAGGAGATATATCTCCATCAGTTATTAAGCGTGTATCTGCGGTACTTGAATCTAAACTAGAATCTCTCGCCTCATATAAGGTTGAGGTTGGTGGACCTCGTGCTGTTGCTGATATATTTAATCGACTTGGTGCTAAAAGTTCTAAAGCTACTCTTTCTCAAATTGAGCAACAAGATGAAGAACTTGCAACTATGATTAAAGAGATGATGTTTACATTTGAAGATATAGCTACACTAGATAAAAATTCAATTACAGAGATTCTTAAAGCTGTTGATAAAAAAGAGCTTATGTTAGCACTTAAATCAGCTCCACAAGAGCTTAAAGATAAATTTATGGGTGCAATGAGTGAGCGTGCTCAAGAAGCATTTGATGAAGAGATGCAGTTTATGGGTGCTGTTAAGATGAAAGATGTTGAGGGGGCTCAAAGAAAAATTGTTGAGGCTGTTAACTCTCTTGCAGAGGTTGGAACTATTCAGATGGGTTCAACTGAAGAGATGGTGGATTAAATTTTGGCTAAAGTTATAGACTCTGAGCAATTAAAAAACCATACTATGGAGAAATATACTTTTAAAGTGATTGCAATGGGTTCAAATAATAAAACTCAAGAATCAGAAAATATAGATGAGATTGAATCAGCTTTGCCCCAACCAATAGTTGGTGATAGTGATGTTGATTCAAGTTCGTTAACCACTAGTTCTAAAGACTCATTAATTGAGTCTTTGCTTAAAAAAACTGATGAGATGAGTTCGAATTTTATTAAATTACAAATGAAACTAGAGACTATGACAGAAGAATATAAACTTGAGTTAGAACAAGCTAAAGATAAATCTTTTGCTGATGGTATTGAAGCTGGGATTTTAAAAGTTAAAGAGGATGAAGATAAAAATTACAAGAAAGGACAAGGTCAGTTTTCAAAATCTGTTTCTACTATTGAAGCAAGTGCAGCACAGTTTGAAACAGCATTAGAAAAGATTAAAAATAATTTATTAGATGCAGCATTAGATATTTCAAAAGAGGTGATAGGTATGGAGCTTAGTGAAAATTCTGCTGATGTTGCAAAGATGCTTTCAAATGGACTAATCAAAGATTTGCAGAGTGCATCTAAAATAACACTAAAAGTAAACTCAAAAGATCATGGAGAGATCTCTAAAAGTGTAGGTTCTTTAGAACATGTAGAGATTATATCTGATGATGCTGTAAGTCCAGGTGGAGTTATTGTATTAAGCGATGCTGGAAATATAGATGCTCAAATTTCAAAAAGATTTGAAAATGTAAAAAGGGCAGCTTTAAGTGAGTAAATATAAATGAATATAAAAGAGTTAAACACAAAAGAGCTAGAGTCTCTTTGTAGCAGTATTAGAGAAAGAATCTTAGATGTAGTTAGTAAAAATGGTGGGCACTTAAGTTCAACACTTGGTGCAACAGAGCTTATTGTAGCTATGCATAAAGTATTTGACTCAAAAAAAGATCCATTTATTTTTGATGTATCACACCAAGCATATGCACATAAATTATTAACAGGCAGATGGAATAAATTTTCATCATTGCGCCAATTTGATGGGATATGTGGATATACAAAACCCTCTGAGAGTGAAGATGATTATTTTGTGGCTGGACATAGTTCAACATCTATATCTTTAGGTGTTGGTGCAGCTAAAGCGATTGCTTTAAAAGGGGAGCAAGACTCGCGTGTGCCTGTTGTTATGATTGGAGATGGCTCAATGACTGCTGGTATGGTTTATGAAGCATTAAATGAATTGGGTGATAGAAAATACCCAGTGGTGATAATACTTAATGATAATGAGATGAGTATAGCAAAACCAATAGGAGCACTTAGTCGAATGTTAAGTTCAGCAATGGCATCTCCTTTTTACCAAAGATTTAAAAAAACTACTGAAAATTTTGTAGATAATTTTGGTGAAAGTGCTCATTATATTGCAAAAAGAATGGAGGAGAGCTTAAAGCTTATCACTCCAGGAATTTTATTTGAAGAGATGGGAATTGATTATATTGGACCAATAGATGGACACAATATGGAATCTTTAATAGAAATTTTAAAAAAAGCAAAAGCATTAAAAAAACCTGTAATAGTTCATTGTCAAACTTTAAAAGGTAAGGGATATGAGATTGCTGAGGGTAAAGAGGAAAAATGGCATGGTGTTGGTCCATTTGATCTAAGTGATGGAAGTTCATCTAAAAAAAGTGCAAACAAAAGTGCAACTCAAATATATACAGAATCATTGATGCACCTTGCAAAAAATAATGAAAAAATTGTTGGAGCTACTGCTGCAATGCCAAGTGGGACAGGACTTGATGTGTTAATGGAGACCTTCCCTGATAGATTTTGGGATGTAGCAATTGCGGAACAACATGCCGTTACTTCGATGAGTGCACTTGCAAAAGAGGGATTTAAACCATTTTGTACAATCTATTCAACCTTTATACAACGTGGATTTGATCAAATTATTCATGATACTTGTTTGATGGATTTACCAGTTGTTTTTGCGCTTGATCGTGCTGGAATTGTTGGAGAAGATGGAGAAACACATCAAGGAGTTTTTGATATATCTTTTTTAAGAGCTATTCCAAATATGACCCTTTTTGCACCAAGAGATGAAAAAAGTTTTCATCAAGCAATGGCATTTGCAGCAGGCTATAATCATCCTTGTTCACTAAGATATCCAAGAGGCTCTTTTATTCAAACTGATTTACCTGAATCAACACCATTTAAGTTAGGCTTATCACAGCTAGTTCGCTCAAATGATAGCGATATATTATTTATTGGTTATGGAAATGGTGTTGGACGAGCTTATGAAACTGCACAATTAATGGATGAAGAGGTAAGTATATTGGATTTGCGTTTTGTAAAACCATTAGATAAAGAGATGCTGAGAGAGATGGCAAAAAAACATAAAAAATGGTTTATATATTCAGATAGCTCTAAAGCTGGTGGAGTTGGTTCTGCTATTTTAGAATTTCTGGCTGATGAAAAATTGACAAATATTGAGCTTATTAGTTTTGAATATGAAGATGAGTTTATCACCCATGGTAATACTAAGCTTGTAGAAGAATCATTAGGTATTTTACCAGAACAGTTGGTTAAAAAAGTGCAAGCTACTATTTTAACATAAGTATACCAGCAAACCTGCCTGTGATAGAGCTTTTTCTGTAGGAAAAATATTTGTCACTATTACAACAGCTACACTCATTAGATATTTCAATGTTTTTTTCATAAATTCCACAAGCTACAAGTTGTGAATATAAAATTTTTCCTATATTTAGATAGTAGCTATTATCTATTTTTTGTATACAATACTCAATATTAAGCTTTTTTACTTCATCATAAATTTCACTTCCAACTTCATAACAACACTCCCGTATGCTAGCTCCAATAGATACTAAAATGTTTTCAACTTCAGAGTTATAGTTATCTATAAAACAATCAATTACATTTTTTACAATATTTTTAAAAGCTCCTGCTCTCCCTGCATGAGCTACTGCTATAACTTTTTTC
>JAMOMX010000466.1 GCA_027066935.1 Sulfurimonas sp.
GAGTATACTTTACCATCTATAGTCTCTTCTGTTTTTATAAGTTGAGATTTGTTGTTGTAGTTATAGTACTTTTTATATAGTGCACCACCTGCATCTGTTGTTTTTATCTCTACTGTTAAAGCTCCTATCTTTCTTGTATCGTACTCCCAAAAGTAGTCAAACCCTTTTTCAAACTTTTGTGTTAATCTGTTAAGTAAATCGTATCTTAGTTGTGTATTTGCTCCTTTTGCATCTGTTGTTTTTACTAATCTTCCTAAGTTATCGTACTCATATCTCCAAGTTCCCATATCTGGATCTATCATGCTTGTTTTATTGCCTAGTTTATCGTAGGTCATTGTTATGGTATTTCCACTGCTATCTGTTGTTGTTTTTAGATTTCCATCTGGGTAGTAGGTGTAGGTTATGGTGCTGTATTCATCTGTGTTTCTTGATCTTTTTGATATGGTTCCATCTGCAACTTTTACAACTTTTCCGATAGCATTTTTGGTAACTACTTTTTGAAGATCGCTTGTAGTGCTAATGGTAGTTAGTCCACCGTAGTATATAGTATCTGTAACTTCTCCGCCCTCTGATGGGTTTGGTCTGTTTACACCTATTTGTCTACCATACTCATCATAAGTGTATTTGATAGTTTGTCCATTTGGTAGTGTCTCTTCTTTTAGTTCTCCTTTTGCATTGTAAGTTTTACTTGTAGAGATTTTGTTTTTATGCATATCTTCTGTATAGCTGTGAACTACTCTTGAAAATTTATCATAGTAAGTTTTTGAAAGTGGTGTGTTGTCTCCATATGTTGTTACTGAGTAGAGTCTGTTTCCACTGTTTTCCCATTTGTGTCTGTAGTATGTTGTAGAGGATGGGGTTGTCTCTTGGATTTTATTACCCATTGCATCTGTGATATAGTATGAGATTGTCTCTTGAATTTTTTTACCCATTGCATCATAGATAAAACTTATTGTCTGTCCGTTTGCATCTGTGATAGAGGCTACTTCTCCTTTTGGAGTGTATGCTCTTTTTTCTGTGTGCCCTAGTGCATTTGTGATGGTTGTTAAAAATCTTGAATCATAACCCTCATATATATAAGAGGTTATTGTTGTTGGTACTCCTGTAGCTTCTATCTTCTCTTTGGTTTTATTTCCAAAGTTATCGTAGATGTATGATTTTGTAATGGAGTTTTCTATAGTTTCTGATTTTAGCATACCTGTTGTTTCATCATAGGTGAATTTTGATGTTTTTGTGATTGGGGTATCAACTCCATTTTCGTGCTTTACTGTTGTGTTTGTTAATCTTCCGATGATCCAGTTTTGTTTGTCTTCTGTGTTGTAGGTGTTTGTTGTGGTGGTTGTGAAGGTTTTACCTTTAGCTTTTTTGGTTGTTTTTATGGTTTTTATGTTTCCATATCCGTTTTGGCTAAGAGTGGTTGTTGTGGCTGTGTGAACATCATTTAAATCATTAGATAATTGACTACTAGTATAGATGTTATAGACTTTGTTGTTAGTCGGTAGTTTGTGATGATTGTATGTTGTTGAACTATATGCAAATGCATGATCTTTATTGTAAGGTTGATAGCCATAAATTAAACTTTTATTGTAGGTGCTATATAGCTCACTTACCATCCCAATGTATGGAAAAGTTTGTTGATATTGTGTTAAGTTATAGACATTTGACTGCTCATCTTTTTGTTCTATCCTTTCAAATCCTAAAGAGCCTCTTTTTCTGTTGATTTTATAGCCGTAGTATTTGTATGATATTTCATTTTTTCCACCTATACCATTATCTGATGTTACAGATGATACTACTTGCATTGGTGGTGTTAAATCTATATCGCCATTCGATGAATAACTTTTTTTATAGATGGTTTTATCTGTTAGAGGTTTGTAGTTTATTGTTATATCTTGATCTTTATCATTGTAAAAACGTGTAATTTTCGATAATTTTGACTTATTTTGGTAAACTACTAAATTTAAATTTTCTGATTGAATTCCTCTAACTATGTCAATAGCTCCATCACCATTAAAATCCATCGGCAAATATGTTACATCATGAGATACAAATAAATTTCCATTATCATCATATTCAATAATATCACTTTGCATACCTCCTAACTCAACATTAAATGCAGATTCAAATGTACTACCATTTGATTTATAAATTAAAAAATTTAATTTTCTATTTTTTTTCCAACCTTGAACTATGTCTGTCAAGCCATCACCATTTGCATCTAATGTCCAAAATCCTACATTATTTACACCTTGACCAGTTTGCACATTAACTGCAGAGTCAAATCCGTTTCCATTTGATTTGTAAGTTAAAAAATTTAATTTTCCACTATTGTTCCAACTTTGAACTATATCTGTTAAGCCATCACCATTTACATCTAATGTCAAAATTCCTACATTATTTACACCTTGACCAGTTTGCACATTAACTGCAGAGTCAAATCCGTTTCCATTTGATTTGTAAATTAAAAAATTTAATTTTCCGCCATTATTCCAACCTTGAACAATATCTGTCAAGCCATCACCATTTGCATCTAATGTCCAAAATCCTACATTATTTACACCTTGATTTGTTTGATGTTTTGACGAAGAATCAAATCCACTTCCATTAGATTTATGAATTATAAATTTTAATTTACCATTATAATTCCTCTTAGCTTGAACAATATCTGTCAAACCATCGCCATCAGTGTCTATAATCCAAGATCCTAGCTCATCATATAAACCCATGTCTATTTTGATAGATTCATCAAATCCATTGCCGTTATTTATATATAAAAAATAATGTAAATAATCTAAGGATTCATAGTCCCAATTTTTTATTTTAACACGTTGTATAATATCTATCAATCCATCCCCATTAATATCTATTTGCCAAAATCCTAATACTTTATTCTCATAACCTAAGTTTTGATTTTTTTGATTTGTATCATGAGTTAAAGTATGTTCAAAACCTTGATTGATATTTGTCCAATCAAAATTCAATCTCTTTAAATCCTCATTTTCAGCATATTCAGTGATATTTGAAAGCAAGTCATTACCATTAGTTTCCAAAGAACTTTTATACCCTATACCATAACTTCTAACAACAGCCCCATCTTTTCTATCCTTAACTATTATATTTTTAAGTCTTTTTGTTATCTGATACTCTTCTCCTACTGTGTATCCTTTGATATCTCTATTTCTTTTTTTATAATCAAAGATTATCTCTCCACCTACATAGTCAATACTCTCGATATATCTCTCATTTTCAATCTCATTGTTATAGTGAAAATTTATACTATTGCCATTTTCTGTTCTATCACTTATTGTATCAACAGCCCAGCTTATGATGCGTTCACTTCCAGATAGTGTGACAGCTCTTGTACTTTTTAGTGCGGTTCCTATTTTTATATCTGCATCATTGTTATATCCATACCTATAAACTAATCCACTTTTTGTCCAGACTTTCCAGTGCGCAGGATTACTTCCATATGAGATGATTTTAGAGTAGCTATCTATCTCTGTACGATACTCTGCATCACCCTCAGTTGGATTATCAGATATCTTTATAAGTCTCTGCCCATTTAAACAATAATTATCCTTATCATCAAGCTTAACACCTCTTACAACACCATCAACAGCTTTTGTACTAGGACATCTACTAATAACACTAAGTCCACCAATTCCCCAACCCTTACCAAGATATCCATCTCCTGCATTTGAGTTATAATCAAGTGAGATTTTAGGCTCCATTCCAGCTCGTCCAGATGGTACAGAGATATCCAAAGAGTAGTTTGCTGCTCCTTGATTTACTGAAAAACTACCTTTTGTAGTTCCTACGATTTCATTTGTAACTTCTAAGTGAGTGATTTTACCATCTTCATCTTTTGTAAAATTTTTGCTGTTATAGTCTGTATTATTATTTGAGTTTGTATTTGTATTGTTGTCTGTAGATGGTGGTATTTCATCGTCTGCTGCTTCATTATCAGGAGTAAAGACTATATTTAAATCATAGCTATATCCACTACTATCCCAATCAAACATCGCAAGATTTATACTCTCTCCTGCTTTGGTGTGAAATGTCTCTTTATGTGATGTTTTATTGCTTGAACGAAAGTAGTCTTGTGTATTACAAGTTTTACCTGCTTTTATTGTAGTTGGTTCAGGAGTGGTAAGTGAGATAGTAACACTTCCTGCTGTATCTGGTGTAAAAACATAGTTATCAATATCCCAACCATCATCCATAACACCTTTTCCAGTAACATTTATACTTGAGCTGATTTTATCTAGTACACTAATTGTCTCTGATGGACAATTGTTATTAAGTGTTGTATCAATTGTCATTGTATTGGTTGATGGAGTTGGAGCTGGTTGTGGTTTGGGTGAAGTAGGATTATCAGGGATAAACTCTATGGAAAGATCATAGATATAACCATTACTACTCCAATCAAACATAGAGAGATAGATGCCTTCTCCTGCATCTATATGAAACTCTTTGCTATGATTTAAAGCATTGTTAGATCTAAAATAGTCTTGTGTATTACAGCTTTTACCTGCTTTTATTGTCATCGCTTTTGGAGTGGTTAATGAGATTTTAACTGTTCCTGCATTTTGGGGATTAAATCGATACTGATCAATATCCCAGCTACTTTGCATAATGCCTTGACCTTTGACATCTTGATGGATATTAGTATCGTCTAAAAGTGAGATTAACTCACCTGGGCATTCATTGTTTATACTATTTTGAGTATCTAACTCTATTGTAGTTGCTGCATTTAGATGTAGTGTTGTAAACACCATCATACTTAAAATCAACAATTTTTGTAATAATTTCACTCTCTTTCTCCTAAGTTTTTTTATGAAATATAAATATCATTAGAAGTTACTGATGTTACGATAATTAAAAAAACAATTTTTTCATAAATAGTTACGAAATTACTCAACCAATAATTCTCCAACTTTTTTATAAGCAACTTTTAAAGCCTCAATATATATTTTTTCTTTGATGG
>JAMOMX010000467.1 GCA_027066935.1 Sulfurimonas sp.
ATTGGTCAAATACAGCAGAAGAGGATTTTGTGAAAAATGAAAATTCGTATGTAAAAGATTTGACACTAAAATTTCAACAAGAGTTTTTTCAACACAATCTAGGATTAACCTACAAAAACAACATCTATAAAAATATCTTGGTTGAAATCCAGCCATCTTTTATATATGCTTTTGTCAAGTCAAAAGACACTCATGTGTTAAGAAGTTTTTATATAAAGCAAAACTCTAAAGCTATTGGATTTGGATTGAAGCTAAACACAACTTACAGCATAACAGATAACTCAAAGATAAAACTATCTCTAAATTATGAAACACTAGAAGATAAAAATGTAAATATGGACTATTATAATGTCTTAAATCAAAAATATAAAACTCTTCCCTCTTCATATAAATACAAAAATCAGACTATAGGTTTAAGCTATAGTTATGATTTTTAAAATACTCATGATAAAATACCTCATAAATTACGAGGGAAAAAAGATGACAAATTCAGAAGTTGTACAGTTTATTATTGAAAAATTAAATGATAGTCCTCTTAAACGAAAAGGTGATAAAGAGCTTTTTGAATTGATTTTTGCTCCAATTAAATATGGAAATGAGAATGAAAGTAAACGAAAAATTGCAAAACAGTTTATCTTGGATATCTTTAAAAATCATAAAAATTTTAATAAAACAAAATTTAATAAACTTGTAGACAATATTGTCTGCGGGAAAGATGAAAAAAAATATAGAAAAGAAACTTTAGAATTTATTCAAAGTGAGATAAAACAACTAAGACTCATGCCAGATATAGATACTACAAAACTTATAGATGATATTCCTTGTAAGAAAAAAAACTATAGATCACACTTTTCAAATTGGAAAAAAAAAGAAACCGCTATACATGACCAAAATCTTAAAAATGCCCTTCAGAAAAATTTTGATTTTCAGAGTAAATTATGGGATAGAGGTGACTCTTTTATAAAAGAGTCACTAGAGAGAGGTACAAAAGATTTTATAAAAAAACATACAACAGACAATTTAATCATAATTGACCCTATCATAGGTCCCCCTAAAGATGAATTTTTTTTAGATGACTTAGCAAAAATCAAAGATATGGATAAAGAAAATATCAAGCAATATATACAAAACAGTCATCCTCTATCAGAAAATAGATCACGAAGATTTATATGGGAGTTGATTTCTATTTTATACGCTAAAAGATACTATGAACTTTTACTTTATGATGTATTGGAAACTTTAGATGAAGGTCTGAAAGAAGAGAGAGAAATAAAAAAAATAAAAGTTCATGTTTGGGGAAGCTCTGCCATAGGTGAATATAAAAAAGCATTTGACCTACTAAATGTCATATCTTCAAATGAAAATGATACCAAAGAGATAATCGATATGAAAACTGAACTTATCTCAAATATGCTACGCTACCAATTAAATGACACAAGAACAGATGACAATCAAAAAAAGAAAATACTTCAAAGAGCAATTTCTCACTATAGAAAAGTTTTTAATCATGATAACTTATATCATTACTATCCTGGTATAAATTTAGCTTATATGCTTGTGATAGATTTAAATCTCTTTGATAAGGAGATTAATCAAGATGAAAGTATAGATAAAATCTATGCCAAATCAAAGAAATCTATAGGCGAAGAGAAACAAAGCTTAGATAATACAACAAAATATTTTGCACATATAACTGCTATTGAATTTGTACTATTAAGAGATATTGGAAATCCCTTAATTAAATTAGAACAATTTTTAGAGTTAGAAAAACAGATGATACCTTTAGTTGAACTAGAGCGAACACAGCGACAAATGCAATTTTTTGTTGATACTGTTAATGCAAAGATAAAACAAAAGGATATTGTATTAAACATGCAAAAAGCGATTGAGTTAATTGATGATTTTATTGACTATCAATCACAATAGAGTAAATATCCAAATAATCTAATATAAAAATGTTACTATCTGTACATAAGGATAAAAATGACAAACGATTTTTTTGAGAAGCACTCTATTTTGGGGTTACAACCCCAAATTATCAAAAGTAACAAAAGCTACAACATAATCCTTATAGGTAGTTCTCCTGTTTTAGCAGAACTATTTTATCAAATTGCCATTTTATCAAATCTCCCAGAACAAAATGTACTAAATCTTTATCTTGTTGATAAAGATGCTAAAAACTTTTATAAAAGATTAAAAAAACTTTTTAGTGGCATAGCAAATATACCTCATCTTAACATCAAAACAATTAAGTTAAATAGTAAAAGTCCACAATTTTATACCAACAAAATATGGAAAAAGAGAAACTTAACAAACATTATCATAGGAACTAAAAGCAGGAAGAGAAACTTAAAGATAAAAAACAGGCTCAACAACTACATATCTACAAAAAAAACTAAAATATTATTAACAAATAATTTAACTCAACCTAACAATAAATCAAAACTTATAGCAAAACTAATTAATTATTTGTATCTTAGATCAACCTATAACCCAAACCTTCTTTTTAACAAAAAAGATAAAACCAAAGCAAAAAGAATATGGAATAAAATATCATCAAGTGATCAAAATTCAACTAAGATGCAAAGTATCCATATAAGCACAAAACTATTGGCTCTTGGATTAAAAAAGCAAAAAAGTACAAAAACTTCTAAAGAACTTTTAGAAATAAACAAAAAGATATTTGACAAAAAATTAGATTTCAGAGAGATAAATGACCAAAAGCTCCAAGAGTATGCTGAAAAATTTCATAACAGCCAAAACAACTTTAAGCCAATTTACTTTCCAAAAAAGTTTAAAAGTCTATTTGAAAAACTAATAAGAAGTGAACACAACAGATGGAATACTTACCATTATCTAAATGGTTGGGAATATAGTAAAATTAAAAACAAAAAGATAAAAAGGCATGACTGCTTAATACCTTTGGAGAAATTTGACACAGATAAAATCAAAACTACGATAATATTTGATATATTTGCATTGGTCTATATACCTAATCTATTGGCTAGTGCAGGAATGGAATTATCCCAAATTTCGTTAAAAACTCCATTGTGCATAACAAAGATAAATTTCCAGAAGAATGGATAATCCACTCTTAAAGCTAATTTATTTTATTTTTTATTCCAACAAGCCAATATGCAATCGCCAAGCTTACTATTACAACGCCGATAATCAATAATTCTTCACTTTTTTCAGGAGATAAAGAATAAATTAATACCTTTCTAATCAAGGCTGCCATAGCTAACATTATAAAAGCACCTATAGCAAAACCTTTACCCTGAAGATGCTTTATTTGCTCATGTATCAATTCAACAGCTGCCCATAAAACCAATAAACTACCTAATACTGTTAAAATACCCTTTTCTATACCAATATCAGTAAAAAAAAGTAGATAAATATCATAAACAAACAGACCAACTGCAAAAAAAGCAACGAGTGCTAAAGCACCTGCAAGTAAAAAATTGATATAAGAGGTAAATTTTTTAAGACCTGCTAAAATTGTTTTTTCAAATTTTGACATAGATAAGAACTTACTTAACTCTTCTTCCCTGTAAGAGCTAGTGAGTACATCAAGGTTCATATCTATTATTTTTTCTACAGCCCTTATCTCTTTAATATGCTGTTCTTTTTGATTAAAATTATCTTCAATATGCTTTAAGACAAATATCCGAACAAAAGTAAAAGCAGTATTTACATAATGAGTTGGTAACCCAATTTTTACATGTATTTCCCCTATTTTATACAAATACATAAAATAGGTCATATCATATTTTCCACAAAAAAGATTTACAAACCACTCTTTAATTTTATTGCGATGATACGCAATGATTTTTTTATTCTTTAAAAATTTAGCAGTTGAACCAAATCTCCATATATAATCATAAAAACCATCAATAAACTCTTCTGCAAGCTCTTCCATTTGAGGTTTAAGTTGCAGTAGTATATCAGCTTCTTCTTGTGTGAATTTATAATGCTCTTTCAAACTTGTATATTGTTGTTGCATTTCTCTGCCTTTTAGTGGGATGTGTACATAAACAACCTTAATATCAAATCTTACCCTACTTTAGTATCATAAGTAATTATTCCTAACTAAAAATCAATAAAAAAACCATTATCTTTAACTATTTTAGTAAGTTTTGGTATATCTTCTTTTAAAACAATTATTCTATATCCTTGTGCTTTTATGACTATCTCTTGTAATTTTTTGTTTGTCATAAATAAGTTTAAAAGTTTTTTATCATTTTTTAGCTCTATTACTACCTGCTTGAGGTCTCTTTTTAGAAAATTTGCTCTATTTTTTATCTCATCAAAAAACTCTATAAAAACTTTTGGAGGGTTTTTTTCAATCTTTTTATAAAAGCTATCTATCTTAAACTCTAAGGCTTTGTAGTTTTTGCAATCTTTAAAAATCTTGGAATAGCTGAGTATATATCTATTTGTATCGTACTTTTCTGTATATGGTTCTAGCTTTGCTATCATGATTGCATCTTGATTTTGTAGTGTAATTATCGGTTTGTATTCATCAAATTTTACTTCTGTTTTTTTGGATTTTATCTCTTTTTTGTCATAAGTTTTACTAAAACCAAAGATATATCTACCAAGATTGGTTAGTTTTATCTCCTCTAAGCCATCCCATACACTAATATATGGTTTATCTTTTGCAGTAACAAGATACAAAGATATAGGGTCACTGTACTTTAACTCAACTAATCCTAAGGCTCCCAAGTAAAAAAATGCTGCTTTTAAAATTGGTTCAAAAAATATAATATTATAATTTCTTCTTGCATCAAGAGTCTCTATTCTTGAATCATGTTCATAATTTAAAATATTACATTCCATGTAATAATTATGAGTCTTATAGCTATCCTCAAAATCAAACCTATAATCTCTATATTTGCAATATTTTATGACTCTATCAAACTCAACAAAACCATCTTTTGGCATCTCAAATATGATAGTTTTTACTATATCAAAAAG
>JAMOMX010000468.1 GCA_027066935.1 Sulfurimonas sp.
AATATTTTAGCTATAATATATAAAATAAGCACAAAAGGGATAAAATGTTAGCCTTTTTACCAAAAAACTCAGCTGATATGATGAGTGAAATTAGCCTAAGATTTAAAACCAGAAGAAAAGCTTTAAAGCTCACCCAAAAAGAACTATCACAGAAAAGTAATGTAAGTTTAGGCTCTATTAAGAGATTTGAACAGAGTGGACAGATAGCTTTTGAGTTTTTGTTGAAATTGGCTTTGGTGTTGGAGTGTTTGGAAGATTTTGAGGGGATTTGTGGGGAGAGAGAAGAAGAGCCAAAAAGTATAGAGGAGATATTAAAGTGAATATTGAAGAAAATAAGATAAATATCATAGATAATTTCAGTAATCTTGCACCAGTATCAAATGGTCAGAATCAAGAAGTATATATTGAACTATTAGAAAAAGGTATTGATGATAAAGATGTAAAAAATATAGCACTTACTGGTTCATATGGGTCAGGTAAAAGTAGTATCTTAAAAAGATTTCTCAATGGATTACCTAAAAAAGAAAAAAAGAAATGTCTTGAAATATCACTTGCAAATTTTGATAAAAACAGTAAAGATGAAGAAAAAGAACAATCTATAGAGAGAAGTATTCTCCAGCAAATTTTTTATAAAGTGTCTAAAGATAAAGTTCCATATTCTAAACTCAATAGAACAGAGAGTAAAAGCTCTAAAGAATTGTGGTCATATGCTTTTTTATTTTTTGTATGGATTGTTTCTTTTTTTATTTATAAAAATAGAGATGCTATTCATAAAACATTAGAGACATATGATATTAATATCCAAACTACTTTGTTGCTAGGTAGTATTATTCCTTTGCTTGTAAGTACTTTTGTGATTATCTATTTGATACTCAAAAGGACAGGAAAAATAAAACTTAATAAGCTCTCTTTTCAAGGAGTTAACTTAGATTTAGAAGAGAATAAAGAAGGCTCACTTCTAAATCAATATATAGATGAAATTCTTTATTTTTTTGAAGCTACAGATTATGAAGTGGTTATTATTGAAGATTTAGACCGTCATGAAGTTACAAATATTTTTCAAAAATTACGAGAGATTAATATACTATTAAATAGTTATGAGAAAATTAAAAATAACAAAAAAATAACATTTATTTATGCCGTAAAAGATAGCATATTTACAGGAGAAGAGAGAACTAAATTTTTTGAAATGGTTATACCTGTGATTCCTATAGTAAACACAAGCAATGCAAAAGATATATTAATTAATAAATTTGAAGAGTCTGGTTTGTTGCCAAAGATAGGTAAACCATTTTTAAAAGATATTTCGTATTATATAAAAGATTTACGACAACTTACCAATATATTTAATGAATACTTAGTTTACTACAAGTCGATAGATACTAACAATCAAAAAGACTTGTTTAGTATGATTATTTATAAAAACTTTTTTCCACAAGACTTTGCATTGTTGCATAATAGAGAGGGAGAGTTGCATAGAATATTTAATAATGAAAAAGACCCCTTAAAGGAGAGTGTTTTTAGTATCTTAAATGAAAAATTAAATGTAACTCAATCAAAACTTGATGAACTTGAAAATGAAGAGTTTGAAAGTGAAGAAGAATTAAAATTACTGTTTTTAGGAAAAATTATCAGTGAACATAATGATTTAATAAATTTTTATAGTAATGGTGTAAAAATTTCAAAAGCTCAACTTATAGAAAATGAAGAAGTCTTTAATTTCTATGTAAAAGGTGGACAACTTACCTACTTCTATAATGAGTATAATAATAAAAGTGCTCAATTTAAAAATTATCATACTGAATATAGTAAAAGATTAGAAATCATCAAACATAAAGTTTTGGAAAAAGAAGGTAAATTATCAAAAAAATTACTTGAGACCCAACAGCAAATAAGAGATACTAAGTATTCATCAATGACACAACTGCTAAAAGATGATTTAAGTATGTTAGATTTACAAGATAATCCTGACAAAAAAGAAAAGACATGGACAGATGAAGATATCAATAATTGGAAACTTATAAAACATCTTATAAAGAATGGATATATCAATGAAAAATATAAAACATATATTTCATATTTTCATGAGGGGGACTTAACACAAAGTGACCATGATTTTATAGTAGCCATAAAAGATAATGAGTCAAAAAACTTTGATTATGAACTTGATAGTATTGCTTCAACTATAGAAGAACTTGATATAAAAAACTTTGAAACTGCTAATATCATTAATTTGGATATTGCTAAATACTTTTTTGATAATCCTACTAAGTATAAAGAGAAAAAAATACTTTTTTTTAAAACTATTTTTAGAGGTAATCACCAAGAGTTTAATTATGCATTAGTAGAAAAAAATATTAAAGATGAAAAGTTTTTACTCTCTATTATAAAAGAGATATTATCAGATGAAAACATGAAGCTTTCTTCTATAAATAATATTTTTAAAAGTGATACTCCACTCCTTCAAGAGATATTGATTTTTATTTTAGAACATTTAAAAATATTTAAGTTAGTAGATAATGATATAGACACGCTTAGTTTATTATTGAAAGAACATTTAGTTGATGTATACGACAATTTAAAAGATAAAGATACAGCCAAAATTTTCTTGCAAGAACATGTTGTAATATTTGATGTTATTACTGAAAAATTAATAAAAATTACTCCACTATTTATGTATGTGTATGAGCAACATCTTTATAGATTTTCTCTTGATAATATCAAAACTATTATGGAAACATTGGCAGGTAAAAATGAGTGGGATAGAGATATGTTTTATAAAGCACATTTGACGACGGTTAGAGAATATGATTTGTCTTATATGGTTGAATATATTGATAGAGATATAAATGGATACTATGATGGTGTAATGAATGAGTTAGATGAAAATAGTTTGGAATCTGAAGAGACTTTACTTTATTTGTTAAATAAAGATGAACTTAGAGATACATACAAAAAAGATATTATTGAAAAATCAGAAAATAGAATTAGTAATATTTTAGATATTAATAACAAGGATTTATGGGTAGATTTGTTTATGCATCATCTAATAGAAGCTAATTGGGAGAATGTATTTAATTATTATATAGAGGACAATGAACTTGATGAAGCATTATTTAGTTTCTTAAATGATGAAGCAAATGCAAAAGAACTTTCAGAGACACGAGTTGGAGAGGAATATTTTGAGAATCATAAAAACTTTTTGGATGAGGAGGCACAAACATTACTTAGAGAGATTTTGGAAAAAAATGAATTTGACAATACTTGTTATAGTCTATTAATTAAAAGCTATGGTTATTGGTATAGTGATTTAAAACTTTCAGAGCTAGATGATAATAAGATTTATATCTTGACTGATACAGGTAGATTGATGCCTAAAACGGAAGTTTATGATAGTATAAAAGAACAATGTGGTGAGTGTGTTATTAAATTTATAGAAAGATATATAGATAAATATCTTAAAGACGAACTAGCTGTTCAGTTTGAGAGTGAAGTATTTATTGGTTTATTAAATTCTTCTAGCTTAACTAAAGATGTTAAGAAGTTAATAATAGAAAAGAGTAGTGATTTTGATTTTGATGAGTTAAAGCAAATTGCAAATTTTTATATGAATGAAAAAGAAAATATACCTAATGGTATATTTAATGAGTTATTCAATGATGCTTCTTTTAATAATGAATCAAGGTTATCTATATTGTCTTATAATATAGAAAATTTTGATGTTGATGAAGTTTTAGGCTATTTAAATGAATTGGGAAGTCCATATTCTGAAATTTTAGAAAAAACATTAAAAAATCTGAAGATTGTCTTTGATGTAAATATTTGGGCAATAGTTCAATATATGAGTCAAGAAAAATGGATAGGAAAAGTTAATAAGAATAAAAAAGGTAATGAAATTATTATAAATAGACGAGAGAAAGCTATATAATATGTTAGTAGTTTATCTAAACCAATTTAAAATCCAAAAACTCGGAACCCTAGCCACCAAAAATCAAAAAATCTACTTTGAATACTCCCAAGATTTTCTAAAAACAGCCATTGAAATATCCCCCTACAAACTCCCACTAAAAGCTGGAGTTCAAGAGTGTAAAGACTCACCTTATGATAATCTGTTTGGTGTGTTTGCAGACTCTCTTCCTGATGGTTGGGGTAGGCTTCTTATGGATAGACACCTATTGTCTTTGGGAGTAAATCCAAACTCTTTAACTCCACTTGATAGGCTCTCTTATGTTGGTAAGTATGGTATGGGTGCTTTGAGTTATGAGCCTTGTCATGAAACAAGGGAGTTTGGTTTTGATGATATTGTGCTTGATGATTTGGCAAAAAGTTCTGCTGATATATTGGAAGGTAGTAGTGAAGAGTTGATAGATGAGTTGTTGCTTTTGAGTGGTTCATCGGCTGGGGCTAGACCAAAAATTATGGTTGGGATGAGTGAAGACAAAAAGAACATCATCTCTGGTCAGCAGAGTTTGAAAAGTGGGTTTTCTCACTGGATGGTTAAGTTCGCATCTTCAAGTGATCCAAAAAATGTTGGGGCTATTGAGTATGTTTATGCACAGTTAGCTAAAGATGCTGGTTTGGAAGTTCCTGAAGTTTCTCTTTTGGAGAGTAAAAAAGGAAGATATTTTGCTACAAAAAGATTTGATAGAGTAGGGGATGATAGGATTCATATGCACTCTGTTGCTGGTTTGACTCATAGTGATTTTAGATTTTCTACTCTTGATTATGATGATTTGCTCTCTTTGAGTTTGCACTTGACAAAAAACTTTACTGAGCAGAAAAAGATGTTTCGACTTGCTTGTTTTAATCTTTTTGCTCACAATCGTGATGATCACTCTAAAAACTTCTCATTTTTGATGGATGAAAAGGGCGAGTGGAAGCTCTCACCTGTTTATGATGTTACATTTTCATTTGGTCCAGCTGGTGAACACAGTACAACTTACATAAATGAAGGGAAAAATCTAACAATCAACC
>JAMOMX010000469.1 GCA_027066935.1 Sulfurimonas sp.
AGGTAGGAGAGAATGGGCTTTTATGTATTACAAAACCATGGCCTAGTATGATTAGAAATATCTGGGGAGATAGTGAGAGGTTTAAAAAAGCCTATTTTGGAGATGCAGTAAAAGATGGAAAGCCAGTGTATTTTTCAGGAGATGGAGCTGTTTTAGATAGTGATGGATATATCACAATTACAGGAAGAATGGACGATGTTATAAATGTATCTGGTCATAGAATGGGAACGGCGGAGATTGAAGCAGTTGTTAAAGAAGATGAGCATGTTGCAGAGGTTGCAGTTGTTGGAAAACCTCACGAAATAAAAGGTGAGTCTATCTTTATTTTTATTGTTATGAAAGAGGGCAGAGTAAATGATGATATAAAATCTCATATAAATGCTCTTTTATCTAGCGAAATTGGAAATATTGCAAAAGCAGATAACATCATAGCAGTTGAAGGACTTCCAAAAACAAGATCTGGAAAAATCATGAGAAGAATTTTAAAGGCTATTGCTAAAGGTGAAAAGATAACTCAAGATATATCTACTTTGGAAGATCCAAGTGTGGTAGCAGGGATTCAAAAAGTGGTTAAAAACTCATAATTTGTAAGTGCTTGTTCATAGTTAGTTTTATTGATTAGCTGTGGACAGATCATTTTATTATAAAATTTTGATATAACCTATCAACCTGAGTTCGATAACATTCAAACCAACAAAAGCCCCTTAGAAAGGGGGATAGATTGTAACTATGAAAAGGAGTTACAATTGAGTAGATTTAAAAGGTTATTGTATTGATACAGTTGGTCTTGATAGTGAGTGATACGGAAGTATGTAAAGTATCAAGATAGAAAAGAGAAGATGGCTGAACAGCAAAGTTTGTTCTAAAAGATAAGAAAGGTTGCAATTTATCTCTTCCCCTTTTAGGGGTTTCCAATACCTGCCTCTCTGGGGTAGAATTTTTATCATAGAAGTTTTTAGTAACTTTAATACCAGTTGGGTCTATATACTCTTCTAGTAGGTGTAGATTGTTGTGTAGCCCATTTGGTCTGTTACAGATGATAGATCATGTGTTGTAGTTGCAAAAACTGATAGTGAGTATAGGAGAAAAAATAATAATATAGATTTTATGAGATGCATCTTTTCTCTTTTGGGATAGTTTTTATAAGCTATGATGTAGCAAATATTATTCCAATGGTTATTGTTTTATAAAAATAAGAGGAAAGCTAGGATTTGTTTTATATTGACTCTTCTCTTTTTTTTGAAATAAGTAGATGTCTTCAAAGAGATAATCAATCTATATCAACCAACTTCACAGTTTTATTAGACAAGCGAGGAACAGGCTCCATCTATAAACTTTTTATATTTTTGTAAATTACTCTTAAATTGTAAAACAAATTCTATAACTTCATCATGATATAAATATTCTTCACCTTTCATAAAATAAAGTATTTCTATATCTCCTACTGAATTGATTAAAAAGTTATAAAATTCTCTTGTTTCACTAGTATCAAATGTCGAGTTGGCAAACATTTCGATACTATTAATCATAGTCAAAGGTTTAATTTCTTGCTTCAAGTATTTTTCAATACTTTGTTCAATCTCCTTAAAATCATTTGTCATAACTAATTCCTTATGCTCTCCTAGAATACTGCTAAATCTTATATTGTGCATTGATTTCTTCAGCACTTTTAAAATCAATAAAGCATTTCTCCAATCCTAAAGCTCTGGCTTTTTTTCTAGCTGCTATCGCACCATCTTTTGAATAGGCGATGATCTTCTCTTTATGCTTTGAGCGTCGCTTGATCTGCTCTATCCACTCTTTATCGTTTGATAAAACAAGGTCAATATTTAGGGATGGGTTTGATAGTTTGTTTTCAATATCTTTACAAGTAATTATGCACACAAATATAATAACCAAGATAGTAGCTAACCCTTCACCATAAGGACCAAGCCCATAATGGCTCTTATCATACCAGTGCCTTCCAGCTAACCATTCCTTTATAGCCATAGTAGCAATGGGTTTTTGAACTAAAAGTAAGGCTACACCATCAATCAAAAATGGTAATGCCAATATACAAGGAAAAGAATAAAATCTTTTAAGATAGGACACTGTCATTTACCTTCTCCCTGTAATAAAATTTATTTCATTTTGCATTGTTGCATATTTTGCAATAAGCAGATTGGTATTGCATTTGCAAAAGCTGATAGTGTATATAGGAGAGAAAATAATATATGTTTTATGAGATGCATATTTTCTCCTTGGAATAGTTTTTTATGAACTAATTATGTATAGCAAATATTATTCCAGTAACTTTGTGGTTTGACTTTTTTTTAAAGTTAATTTTCAATGATAGACCCCTTTTTATTATTATTTTCTCCTAAAAATTATCATATCATTTCCAATTTTTGTTAAAATAGCTACTTTTCTATCCTAATAGAATTACAAAAAAAGCATCATTCACTTTCAAAAACAGCCTCTATCGTTTCAACTCTAAGTTCTCCATATTTTAATACTTCATCAATAGCCAATTCAAACCACTCTTCATAGCTATCTGTCCATTTTGCTAATGTTCCATCCTCTAAGAAAACAACTATTATCTGACCTTTATTCTCTGAAAGCATATCTATAACTACTCTATAGTCTGTATTCCAATCATAAATAGGTATCCACTCTTTGGGCATAAGTATATCTGGATTTCTAATCTTACCAACGATATTATCATATGAACCATTACTATTAATTGGAGAGTTTTCAAAACTTCTACTAACCTTCAACATCTCCTCAGTTCCATATAACAATCCCCAGCTATTAAATCCAAACCAACGATTTGATTCATTACAAATAGTTAAACTTTCAATTAGTTTAGAGGGAATAACCTTATAATAATTTTCTATTTCTTTTAGCTCTGCAATAGTTGCACCTTTGCAAGTTGTATTTTTTGTAAAAATCACAGGCTTGTCATCATGCCAAAACTTTGCATTTTTATCTGCCCAATAAGTAAAAAGCTTTTCCCAATTTGATTTCATATTTGACTCCTTTGTATTTAATTCTCCATATAATAAGTTGCTAACTAGGAATAAAATTATTATATTCCTAAAAATTATCATTCCATTTCCAACTTTTATCAAAATAGCCACTTCGTCCTCCTAGTGGAATAACCATAAAGTTATCACCTGTGTTTATCGGAGAATATTTATAGGAAGCTTTTATTAACCTGCCTTGCATATCTGATTCAGCTCTACTTACAAGCCTAACTGATACATTTCCAAGATCAAAGTTAGCCTTTCCTCCTTGCAAAGTAGTGATATAAGGATATTCATCACAAGCTTGATTACCTCTTGGAGCTCTACCACAAGCGGATTTATTTCTTAAAAAATTCCTTGCTTTACTTTTTTGTGCCTTTGGAATAGGAGCTCTTTTTGTCAACACAGAAGCCGTCGGTCTTCCATTAGACCCCATTCCAATCATAGAGTCAAATATATGATCTTGATGTTCAGGTAGATTATTGGAACCATAAACTTGTATAGGTGTCATATCATCTATCATATGCTGGTGTTCCTCCATCAGAAGAAGAGAGATTAATTTTAGGTGTGGAATGAGTTCTCTTCTCCTGTTTTAGTTTTGTTATGTTTTATCTATCGCTAAAGCTAGAACAGCTTCTATCGTTTCAACTCTAAGTTCTCCATATTTCAATACTTCATCAATAGCCAATTCAAACCACTCTTCATAGCTATCTGTCCATTTTGCTAATGTTCCATCTTCTGTACAAAAAACAATAATTTGTCCCTTATTCTTTGAAAACATGTCTATAGCTACTGTATAGTCTCCATTCCAATCATAAATAGGTATCCATTGTTTTTTTGCACTACTCTTTGGGTTTTTAACATTTCCAAACACATAATCATAATAAATACCAGTTTTAGAAAACCATTCAACCTCTTTCCATGTATCTGCGGTACTGATTATTTTATTTATATCATATAAATATCCCCAACCAGACTTATCAATCCATGAGTGATAGTTGTGATTTTCATCTCTTGTTGGGTTGCATATTTTTAAGCTATCTATATATTTATTTGGTATATTATCATAAAGTTCTTTTAACCTATCGATTTCAATATCTGTTGCACCACTACACTTTAAGTCTATCTTTTGCATACTATTCTTATCCTTTTCCCAGTAACTAAACAATTTTTTCCAACTATTTTCTACAGACATATCTTTCCTTGTTTTGTTATTTGATTCTGAGCCTAAAGCTACTAAGCTTAATAAATAACTTCTATAGTTTATGCCATTTCCAATTTTTATCAAAATATCCACTTATGCCACCAATCGGTATTACCATAAAATTATCTCCTGTATTGATGGGTGAATTATTATAAGATTTTTTAACTAGTTCTCCTTGTTTTATTGATTCACCTGCATCTACAAGCCTAACCGATACATTTCCAAGGTCAAAATTAGCTTTGCCTCCTTGTAAGGTTGTAGCATACGGATATTCATCACAAGCTTGACTACCTCTTAGTGCTCTACCACAAGCAGATTTGTTTCTTAAAAAATTTCTAGCATTTTTACTGATCGATGCTCTTTTTGTCAACACAGAAGCCGTCGGTCTTCCATTAGATCCCATTCCAATCATAGAGTCAAATATATGATCTTGATGCTCTGGTAGATTATTTGAACCATAAACTTGTATAGGTGTCCTATCATCTCTTGTACGATCTCCAAATCTTGAATAAAGTTTTGCAATAGTAAGCATATAATACATTTGAGTAGTACTAATAATCCTACTACCTCCTCTTTTTGCACCTTTTGCAATATCCCTAGCTAATGATCCCGCTGTTCTAGATATGGCTCCTCTCATTATAGCTGAACTACCTATCGTTCGTATGCTAGATAATGTGCCACTTATTGCTATTGAAGCACTCATTCTCATCATACTCATATACCCACTAGGATCAACATACAT
>JAMOMX010000470.1 GCA_027066935.1 Sulfurimonas sp.
CAATTTTAATATTTACTATTATATCAAAATTTTATAATTTGTATATTTCTAATAACTTTTTATATTTTATGGGTATTTGATTTAAGTGTCTAAAACCTTTGTTGTCAACAGCTCGTTTATTAAAATAAACATCAGTTTTTCCATGCCCTATGAATTGGCGTATATGTTATGCCATTAATCGAGTTTTTTGGTGAAATTCTTTTCAGTTTTAAAATTTATTCACTGCGAGACAGGTGATGCTTTTAATATAAGAGAAAGAATCTAATTTTAGTATTTATTAAAATGGAAACTCTTCTTTTTTTCATTTTTTAAACTCATGGCATAGTTTTAAAAACTGTTCACCATAACGCTCAAACTTAACCTCTCCAACTCCATTTACTTCAAGAGCTTCATCTTTAGTAGTTGGTAGTTTATTTGCAAAATCAACTAAAGTTTTATCTGAAAATACTATATAAGCGGGAACATTTTCATGAGTTGAAATCTCTCGTCGTAGCTCTCTAAATTTTTCAAATATCTCATCATCTACATCTAAAATTTTATCAATTTTACGCTCTTTTTTAACATTTTGAAGTTTCTCTTTATCTATATTAACTTCAACTTTTCCTTTTAATATATCTAAACCAAGAGAGGTTATCTTTGTCGCTTTAAACTCCCCAATATCTAGAGCTTCTAATTCAAACAGTCTTTCACTTACAGCAATCCAACCATTTTTACTTAAATCTTCACCAATCCCATATACAGAGAGTTTATCATGATTAAATTGATATACTTTTTGAGACTTTGATCCACGAAGTACATCTACTATATGGTTTATTCCAAATCTTTGTTCACACCTATATATAGTAGATAGTAGTTTCATACATTCTGTTTTAATATCTGTATATTCTAGCTCCCCTCTATTACAACTATCACATAAATCTTTACACTCTTGAAGCTCATCATCAAAATAAGCACCTATTTTTTTATGTCTGCATTCATTAGAGTTTGCAAAACTATACATCTTATTTAGTTTTGAATACATTAAATTTTTATACTCACCATTATCAAGATTATCTATCAACATTCTTCTTTGAATCTCATCAGATTTACTATATAAAAGCAATGTCTCACTTGGCAATCCATCACGACCAGCACGGCCAATCTCTTGATAATAATTCTCCATAGTTTTAGGCATACTAATATGTACAACAAAACGAATATTACTCTTGTCTATCCCCATTCCAAAGGCTATTGTAGCTACAACAATATCTATATTTTCATAAACAAAATCAGTATATACACCATTGCGAATTTCACTTGATAACCCAGCATGATATGCATCAGCTTTGTATCCTTTTTCTTGTAAAAATTTTGCTGTAGATTCAACATCTTTTCTACTAAAGGCGTAAACTATTCCACATTGTTTTTGATGTCCTTGTAAAAAGTTTAAAAGTTGATTTCTACCGTTTGAGGACCTTTTTTGAGAGTTTATCATTATATTATCTCTTAAAGTCTTACCACGAAGTTGAAGAGGATTATCTAGTTTAAGTGTATTAACTATATCTTCTTGTACTTTTTTTGTAGCTGTTGCAGTAAATGCAGATATATTAACATGGGGAAACAACTCTTTTAATCTTGATAAGTTACGGTAGTCTGAGCGAAATTCATGACCCCATTCACTCACACAATGGGCTTCATCAATTACAAAAAAGTTAATGTTAATCTGATGAAGTAAATCAATAAAACCATTTGCACTTAATCTCTCAGGAGCGATATATAGAAGTTTTATATCTCCTTGAATCAATCTTTGAGTTATATTTTGAATCTCTTGGTAATCTTGTGCAGAACTTATCATTTCAGCTTTTATATCATTGTTTTTTAATGCACTAACTTGATCTTGCATCAAAGCTATAAGTGGTGATATAACAATTGTAGTACCATCTTTAACAAGTGATGGCAATTGATAACATAATGATTTTCCGCCACCTGTTGGTAGTATTGTTAAGAGATCTTTATTTGAGAGTATTGCATCAACAGCCTCTTGTTGAAAAGCTCTAAATTTATCATGTCCAAATACGGTTTTTAAGAGCTTATTAACCATTAAAGTCCAAAAAGTTTTTCAAAAAAGTTTTTTTTAGGTTTTGGTTTATGATACTCGATAACTTCTCCATCATAATTTGGATCCCCATGTTCAAAAACTGCTTTAGATACTCTTTTTATTGATTTAGGTGGTGCTGTGTCTATATATCCACTATCTATTTTGCCACCACCACTATGAGATAAACACATTATAATATCCTCTTGCTTATTTATCTATACTACTATTTTATAACTTACTATTTTATTAACTCAAAACAATTCTATAATATACCTTGTGTTTTATAATAATTTAAATTAAATCTCATTAAGATTGTGTATGAAGTTTATTTTATTTTGCAATTTACCATATGCCTTTTCTATTTTAAAACCTTTAGAACAAGAAATCATCAAAAGAGGCTACGATTTTCTTTGGTATCTCCCTAGTGATATTGAAAACTCTTTTGCGTATAAAAATTCAAACTACACAACATCAATAAAAGATCTAATCAGCTATAAAAGTGATGTTATTTTTGTTCCAGGTAATGATGTTCCACATTTTTTACATGGAATTAAAGTACAAATATTTCATGGATTAGCTGGAGAGAAAAAAGGTCACTTTAAAATTAGAAATTATTTTGATTTATATTTAACTCAAGGTCCATATTTTACAAATAAATTTAAAGATTTAGCAAAAAAATATAAAAATTTTGAAGTAACCCAAACTGGATGGTGTAAATTAGATAATTTATATCAAATTTCAAAAGAAACTAAAGAGATTAAAGAAAATTTACTAAAAAAAAATAAGGTAAAAAAAATAATTTTATATGCTCCAACTTTTTCTCCATCATTAACATCAGCGCCTAAACTAATAGAGATTATCAATAATCTTAGTAAAAAGAATGATATTTTGGTTATAGTAAAATTTCATGATAAAATAGATAAACATATTGAACAAAAATATATCAATATACAAACAGATAAACTAATAATTTCTAATGAAAAAGATATAACAAAACTTCTTCAAATATCTGATTTAATGATAAGTGATACTTCATCTGTTGTTTATGAATTTATACTATTAAACAAGCCAGTTGTCACGTTAAATAGTAATTCTAAAAATATAAACTGGTTAAATATTAAAAATGTAGATAACTTTGAAAATGCTGTTATGAAGCTAGTAAATAATGATGATGAATATTTTGAAAAAAGAAAAAAAATCATTAAGATGTATCATCCATATAGTGATTCTAAATCTTCACAAAGAATGGTTGATGCAGTTATTAAATATAAAGAAAAAAACTCAGTTCCAACAAAAAGAAAACTTTCATTATTAAGAAAATTTAAAATATATAAAAAATACGGTAAAATCGATTAAAAAAAGAGGTAGTTATGATTATAGGATATACATCTGGAGTATATGATTTGTTTCATATAGGGCACTTAAATTTACTAAGAAACGCAAAAGGGATGTGCGATAAATTAGTTGTTGGAATTACAACTGATGAGTTAGTTAGCTATAAACTTAAAAAAGCAGTTATTCCACATAACGAAAGAATGGAAATTGTTAGATCTAATAAGTTTGTTGACTCTGTTGTTCCACAAGAAGATATGGATAAGTTTGAGATGTGGAAAAAACTAAAATTTGATGTGATGTTTGTTGGTGATGACTGGTATAAAACAGAAAAATGGGAAGAGCTAGAAGAAAAATTTAAAAAGGTTGGAGTTAGAATAATATTTTTTCCATATACAAAAGGAACTTCATCTACACTTTTAAGTGAAACACTAAAAAAACTAAGAAATGAGGAGTTATAAAACCACTTTAATGGGGATTGGTGTTATTTAGTTAAAAATTCTTTTAATGTAGATTCTTTACGAGATTGATTAAAACTATTTGATAAATCAAATAGTTCTTTATTTGCATCTACATGACAATTTACACATGTTTGAATAACATCATGCTCACGAACATTTGCTTTATTTATTTTTTCCATTGGGTGACATCCAAAACAATCATCCCCACATTCAGCCATCGAAGTTGGCTCTGCTGAGTGGCATTTTATACATCCAAGCATTGGTTTATGCCTTAAATCGGTCTCAATTGTAGGTACAAGTTTTGGATGGCATGTAAGGCAGTCACCTGTACATGCTAAAAGTGAAATTGTGAAAACTAATAATGCTAATAAATATTTCATAAGTAAATTATATCCATTAAAAACTACGAAACAGTAACTTCTATCTCACCATTTTTTAAATCAAAATTTACTTTTGAGCCCTCATGAACTTTACCTTCTAAAATAAGGTCAGCCAATCTATCTTCAACTATCTCATAAAGTGCACGCTTAAGGGGTCTAGCACCATACACAGGGTCAAATCCAGCTTCAGCTATATAAGATTTAGCATCTTCACTTAAAGTAAGTTCTATATCACGCTCACTTACTTTTTTAGCTATATCTCGGAAAAATATATCAACAATATTTTTTATATTATCTTGATTTAATTCATTAAATTTTACAATATCATCAAGACGATTAATAAATTCAGGTTTAAACATCACTTTTATATCTTGTTCAGCTACATTAGAGGTTAAAATAATTATAGTATTTGTAAAATCAACAGTAACACCTTTGTTATCAGTTAAACGACCATCATCTAAAACTTGAAGTAAGATATTAAAAACATCACTATGAGCTTTTTCCACCTCATCAAAAAGAATCACACTATATGGTTTACGCCTTACAGCTTCAGTGAGTTGTCCACCCTCTTCATATCCAACATATCCAGGTGCTGCACCAACAAGGCGAGATACAGAGGCTTTTTCCATATACTCACTCATATCTATTCTTATCATCGCATCTTCAGAATCAAACAAAAATT
>JAMOMX010000471.1 GCA_027066935.1 Sulfurimonas sp.
TTTACACTTATGGATGCAATTTATCAAGCTGGTATTACATTTACTACAGTTGGATTTGGGGAGATTGCACCTGTTTCACATGCTGGTAGAATATTTACAATAACACTTATTATTGCGGGTTTTGCCGTTTTTTCTAGTGTTATAGGGATATTGGTATCAGAGTTAAACAGAGGAAATATAGTTGCTATTTTAAAGGAGCGTAGTATGTTGTATAAGATTGCACGACTTAAAAAACATTTTGTTGTTTGTTATCATAATGGTTACACTTTAGAAGTCACAAAAGAGCTTAGAAAAAATCATATCCCTTTTGTAGTTATAGATCCAAGAGAAGAGATTCATGAGTGGGCAAAGGAACATAAATATCCAACATACATAAAAGCAGAACCACACGCAGAACTTAGTATGTTAAAAGCTCACTTATCATCAGCAAAAGGGCTTATAACATTATCAGACTCTATGGCTGATAATATTGCACTTATCGCTTCTGTTAGATTGTTTGAAAAAGAACATTATCTCCCTCGTCCATACTATGTTATCTCATCAGCTGAAACACATAGTGATGTAGATAAGCTTAAAAAACTAGGGGCAGATACTGTTGTTTCTCCAACAAAACTTACAGCTCAAAGGGTAAGTGCTATGGCTGCTCGTCCAGAGATGGAAAACTTACTTGAAGAATTTTTATTTAAGAGTGATAACCCATTGGATATGCAAGAGATAGAGGTTCCAAAATATTCTTGGGCAGTTCTAAAAAAATTAAAAGAGACACATCTAAGACAGATTACTAATACATCAGTTGTTGGAATTACCAAAAAAGATGGTAAGTTTTTGACTATGCCAAAGGGTGATGTTTTAATTACAAGTGAGTGTAAATTACTCGTAATTGGTTCACAGTCAAATATAGCTACTACAAAAGGTCTACTAAGAAGAAGAGAGAAACCAAAGGAATTAAAATTTGTATAGATTGATTTTATCAGATGCTGGAGTTTGTGCAAGTGATGGTTTTTTTGCAGATGGTATCAGTGCTGGATTAAAAGCAGAAAATGCAAAAGATATGGCATTTATTTACTCAGATACAGAGTGCGTGGTAGCATCTGTTTTTACTACAAATAAAATGTTAGCAGCGCCTATAAAACATTTTAAAAATAAGGGTGATTTTAAAACAAACTTTATCCTTATAAACTCTAAAAATGCAAATGCGATGACTGGGATAAAAGGTCTTGATGATATATATGAGATACTTTCAACATGTGGAGATGATAAAGTAAATCCATTGATGAGTTCAACTGGTGTTATAGGTGTTAGACTTCCAAAAGAAAAAATTATCAACGGGATTAAACTTTTTGATACAACTCAAAAAAACCCACACTCAGCAGCTAAAGCTATAATGACAACCGATAGCTATTCTAAAGAGTGTGCATTTAGAGTAGAACTTGATGATGGAAGCTGTTTTAATATTGGAGCGATGGCTAAAGGTGCTGGTATGATAAACCCTGCTATGGCTACTATGCTTTGTTTTATCACAACCGATGCAGATGTCTCAAAATCAGATATGCAAGAAGCGCTGGATAAATCTGTAAAGACAACATTTAACGCAATAAGTGTTGATGGTGATACATCAACAAATGATACTGTTATTCTTTTAAGTAATGCAAAAAGTGGAACTTATGAAAAACAAGCCTTTGAAGAAGCTTTAACAAAAGTGATGCACTTCTTAGCACTAGAGATGGCTAGAGATGGTGAGGGTGCTACAAAGTTAGTAACATATAATGTTACAGGCGCAAAAGATGATAAAGAAGCAGAGATAATAGCTAAAGCCTTAAGTGATTCTCTCTTGGTTAAAACGGCACTTTATGGTGAAGATCCAAACTGGGGTCGTATAGCTTCTACAGTTGGAGCTAGTGGGGTTGAAGCTTGTGAAGAAAAACTAAAAATATCTTTTGACGATGTATGTGTATATGATAAAGGTAAAGTTTTTTTTGATGAGGCTATGGAAGCAAGAGCTGCTACAGTTATGACTCACGCTAAATTTAGTATTAGTTGTGATTTGGGTATAGCTGATGGAGCATTTAAAGCTTATGGGTGTGATTTGGGTTATGAGTATGTAAAGATTAATGCGGATTATAGAACTTAGTTAATTTTTATAAAGGCAAACTTGATTTCTACATTATTAAGTAAGAGGGCATAAAGTTTTAAATTGGATAATTATATATGAAAATAGCATTTATTGGTGATATAGTTGGTCGTCCTGGCCGTGAGATGTTGAAAAAGTATCTTTTAAATATAAAAAAAGAACATGAGATTGATTTTATTATAGCTAACTATGAAAATGCTTCTCATGGTTTTGGTTTAACTTCAAAAAATGCAAATGAACTTTTAGGTTATGGAGTTGATGTTATGACTGGAGGGAATCATTCTTGGGATAAAAAAGATGTAATTGCTATGTTTGATACCCATGAAATACTTCGTCCACATAACTACCCAAAAGAGGTTGAGGGTACTGGTTGTAAAGTTTATGAAGTAAATGGGGAGAGTATTGCTGTATTGAATCTTATGGGGTATTATGCTATGCCTATGTGTGAAAATGCTTTTCGTATAGGTCAAGCTAAATGTAAAGAGTTAAAAGAGCAGGGTATAAAAAATATATTTATAGATTTTCATGCTGAAGCTAGTAGTGAAAAACGTGGACTTATGATGCTTCTTCAAGGTGAAGTGAGTGCCATTATTGGAACCCATACGCATATATCTAGTGATGATTTTCAAATTGTAAATGGTACAGCTTATCTAAGCGACATCGGTTTAACGGGATGTAGAGATAATGTTATTGGTATGGATTCAAAAGTTCCTTTAAAACAGTTTTTGACAGGTATGAAAGGTCATTTTGATATACCAAAAAAATGTAAAAAAATACTTCAAATCGCAATTATGGATTTAGAAGAGGGAAGATGTAAAAGTGCTTATAAATTAAAATATTTTGATGATGAGAGAATTATTAAGACTGATGCTTGGGTAGAAGAAGATATTGTTTAGAATTTTAAGGTGTATTTTCTTAACATTTATATTTCAAATATTGTATTAATTATAAATTAGGTTGCATAAGAGTCTCTTTAGTGTTTAGGTTTAAATTTAAAACCTTCATCAATAAGTAAGGGACGAATCTTATCTTTTAATTCACCTTGAAATTCCATAAAACCATCTTTAAAGGTCCCACCACATCCTAATTTTTTCTTTAACATTTTTAAAATAATATTACAATTGCTTTTTGGTATATGAAACTCTCCAACCAAAGTTACAACCTTGCCTTTTCTTTTTTCTTTGGAAAAAAAAAGTTGATGAGAAGATGGCTCTAGGTTTTCATTTGCGATTGTAGATTTTCTAGGAGATTGTACTTCCGACCAGCCATCATCTATATCAGCGCCAATAAAAAAATCTAACTTTTTTCCACGGTTCATTAGATAACTTTTTGTGAAAGTACACTCATTTTTAAGTTGTCAAATGATGAGTTTTTTATTGAGCTTACAACTTCATCTAAAGAGCTTGTTTTATGGTTGTAAACAACAATAATAATTTCATCATTTGAATTTAAAAAAGTGCTTTCACCATATGGTGTGTATCTTGTAGCACCTATTGAGATTATAGCTTGTGTAGGATTTCTTGATGCTAAGATATATTTACTTAACTCTTCTAATGGTCCAAAATCTTTTTGTGTATTTATTTGGTTTAATATCCATGATGTTAATTTATCATAAAAATAACTATAACCATTTAATTCAACATCTTCTCCATAAGGGTGAACTTCACCATCACGAATTAAAAATGAAGCGATAGAAAAATTATCCATAATTCCACCATTTTCAAATTTATCTATCTCAAAAAGAGTATCACTTATCCCTTTAGAAGATTCGCCCCAGTTTTTCTTATCGCTAATTTTTTTAGCTCCTGCAACTCTGATAGAGCAATCATTATAAGCTCCAAAATGGGTAGGTATAATTTTTGATAATTTGTCATTTTCATATTCAAAGTTACAGATTAAACCAACTTCTGGCTCTGCTTGAACATTAACATCATCTAATGGCAATTTAATTGTATTTGATGAAAGAGGATAGATACTTAAAATCTCTTTTGCAAAAGGGTTTGAGTTTGGTAAATAAAATGGAAACATCCCCTTTGGAGCTGCCTCATCTTCTGTAATAATATCTTTAAAATCTTCAGCTTCACCAGCTTGATCTAAATGGAGTGCAAAATTACCTGCAATCCCAAGACCTAAAAACGAAGCATATTTAGGCATCTAAATCTCACCTTTTTCACGAGCCTCTGCGAACTCTTCATAAGTTCCTTTAAAGTCAATAAGTGAACCATCAGCTTTAATCTCAATGATACGTGAAGCATAAGCATCTAATAACTCACGGTCATGAGATACACAAATAACATTACCTTTGAAATTATGAAGTGCTTCACCAAGTGCTACAATAGCTTCTAAATCAAGATGATTTGAGGGCTCATCAAGAACTAAAAAGTTTCCACCCTCTAACATCATCTTACTTAACATCATACGATGTTTCTCTCCACCAGAGATTGATACTACAGATTTTTCTTGCTGCTCACCGTTAAATAACATCCTACCAAGGCAGTTACGAATCTCTGCAATATCACGCTTAGGATCAAATCCTCTTAACCAGTCATACAAAGTTCCATCACCTGAGATTGTATCGGCTGTATCTTGTGGAAAATAGCTAGACTCAATTGTAGCGCCCCATTTTACTTCACCACCGTTTGGCTTCATCTCTTCCATAAGAATTTTAAGAAGAGTAGTCTTACCAACACCATTCCCACCAATTAAAGCTACTTTTTCATCGGGCTCAAATTTTAAAGTGATATTTTTTAAAACTTCATTCTCACCATAAGAATGAGAAATATTTAGAAGTTCTAAAGCT
>JAMOMX010000472.1 GCA_027066935.1 Sulfurimonas sp.
GTAGTTTTTCAATCTCTTGAGATTTTCTAAGCGCAATGCTCATTAGTTATAAACCAACAGCACTTAGTGTCTCATATTTACTACTGTAAATTTGAGCCTCAATTTTTCTCATAGTATCAAGAGCTACTTGAACAACGATAAGTACCGCAGTTCCACCAAAGAAGAATGGTACACCCATCCCTTTAATAATCATAAATGGTAATGTAGCAACAAGACCTAGATAAAGAGCACCAGTTATAGTTAATCTACTTGCAGTTTCATTAATAAACTCTTCTGTAGCCTTACCTGTCCTAATTCCTGGAATAAATCCACCTTGTTTTTTAAGATTTTCTGCAATATCTTTTGCATTAAATGTAATCGCTGCATAAAAGAATGCAAAGAAAACAACAAATGAAAATGTCAAAAAGTTAAAAAAGTGTGAGTTTGGATTTAATAAATCAGCTATAGCTTGCATAGTAGGGTCAGTACTTGAAGAGAGCACAGTCATTGGAAACATCAATAATGCTGAAGCAAAAATAACTGGGATTACACCAGATAAGTTAACCTTAATAGGGATATAGTTCATAACCCTTTTCTTTTGGTTTTGCATCATAGTCTTTTTGGCATAAGTGATTGGTATACGCCGTTCACCTAACTCAACATATATTATAATGGCCACTGTAATAAGAATTAAACCAATAATTGCTAAAAGAATGATAAAACTCATCGCTCCTGTATTAATCATTGTAAAACTTTGACCTATCGCTGATGGAATTGCAGAAACAATACCAGCAAATATAATTAAAGATATACCATTTCCAATACCACTTTGAGTGATTTGTTCACCAATCCACATAAGAAGAATAGTACCAGCCACCATCGATACTACAGCAAGTAATATAAATGTATTATGCTCAACTAGTATAGCACTATTTCCAGTTGGACCTGTTAAACTTTGAAGTCCAATACTAACACCAATTGCTTGAATTATAGTGATAAAAATAGTTGCATAACGGATAATTTGCATATATTTAGTCATCCCATCACGCTCTTTTTTCATTTTACCAAGTGGTGCAAAAGTTGCAGCAAGAAGTTCCATAATAATTGAAGCGGTGATGTAAGGCATAATACCTAATGAAATGATTGAGAGTCTCTCAACAGCGTTTCCGCTAAACATATTAAATAATCCAAGTGCGTCTGATTGATGTGAGTCGAAGAATGAAGCAATAACAGCAGTATCTACCCCTGGTACTGGCACATATGCCAGTAAGCGATAGACAAATAAAAAACCAACAGTAATAAGTATCTTATTTACTAGATTTTTATTCACAATTATTTACCTGTAGTTATAACGTTGTCGTCTTTAATTTTTGATGCTAAATCTTTTGCAGATGCACCAACCAATTTAACTTTTTTAACAGATGCAGCAATTTTATGAACACCACGGATAGACTCCATAGTAATTTCAGAAAGCTCAGCAACTGCAGTAATTTTTTCAATATTAATAACATAAGGTTTTATATTACGAGAATGAAACCCTATTTTAGGTAAACGTTTAGCAAGTTGCATCTGTCCACCCTCAAAGTTTCTTTTTCTTTTGTAACCTGAACGAGATTTTTGACCTTTTTGACCACGAGCTGAAGTCTTACCAGTCCCTGAACCTTGTCCACGCCCAACTCTTTTACGATTCTTAGTAGAACCCTTAGCTGGAGATAAATTTTCTATTGCCATTTTCTATCCTTTTAAACGTGAAAGTGCTTCAACAGTAGCACGAACAACAGTGTTTGGATTATTTGAACCAATACTCTTTGTAAGTATATCTTGTATACCTGCAAGCTCTAAAACTGGACGCATAGCTCCACCAGAGATCACACCAGTACCCTCAGATGCTGGTTTAAGTAATACACGGCTTGCATTGAATTTATGTTCAATATCATGTGCGATTGTAGTACCTTTGATACTAACTGTTGATAAGTTTTTAAATGCCTCATCTACAGCTTTTTTAATAGCATCAGGAACCTCTTTTGCTTTTCCTGTTCCGTAACCGATAGTACCGTTTTTATCACCAACTACAACAAGTGCAGTAAAACGAAATCTACGTCCACCTTTTACAACTTTTGTTACACGACCAATATTTACGATCGCTTCTTCAAAATCTTCTCTATTGATTTCCATCTTAACCCCTAGAACTTAATTTCGTTTGCACGAAGTGCGTCACCAAATGCAGCAATTACGCCGTGATATTGGTAACCATTACGATCAAAAACAATTTCAGAAATGTTAGCTTCTTTTAGTTTAGCAGCAAATGCCTCACCAAGAGCGCTAGCACCCTCTTTGTTTGCTTTTTGATTGATAGCTTTTGAATTCAAAGCAGTTATAGTTGTAGCAGTAATATCATTTACAGCTTGAACACTTATATAACGGTTTGAACGAAACACAGAAACACGAGGAAGTGTAGCACTACCGTGAATTTTTGCACGAATACGGCGTTTACGCTTTAAGCGAGACGCTACTTTGTTTTTTAATACTTTTGCATTCATCTAATCACCCTCCTCTATTTAGCAGCAGTTTTACCGGCTTTACGCACGATATGCTCATCAATATATTTAACACCTTTACCTTTGTAAGGCTCTGGTGGACGAAAATTTCTGATTTCTGCTGCAACTTGACCAACTAATTGTTTGTCATGACTTTTTAATGTAATTACATTTTTCTCAACACTAGCTTCTAAACCCTCTGGTAAATCATAATTAATATCATGAGAAAAACCAAGTTGAAGATTTAAAATCTTACCTTTAACCGCAGCTCTATAACCAACACCGTTGATTTCTAATTGCTTAGAATAACCAGTTGTTAAACCAGTAACTATATTTTGTGCTAATGCACGGTAAGTTCCCCAAAAAGCTCTATGCTCTTTAGCATCTGATTTTGCAGAGAAAGTTAAAACATTACCCTCTACAGAAAATTCTACATTACCTTTAGTATCTAAATCAACACTATTTTTACCAGCTACAAAAGTAACTATGTCGCCATCTGTGCTAACTTTAATATTAGCTCCAAAATCTACAGGTTTTTTACCAATTCTTGACATAATCCACCCCTACCAAACTGTACACATAACTTCACCACCAATACCAAGCTCATAAGCTTTGTCATTAGCAAGTACGCCATGTGAAGTAGAAACTATAATTGTTCCATAACCATTTTTGAATCTTTTAATATCTTCTTTACCTTTATAAACACGTCTTCCAGGTTTAGATACTCTTTTCATCTCGTTGATTACACATCTACCGTTGTCATCATATTTTAACACTACTTTGATAGTTTTTTTAACGCCATTTTCAACAACATTACAACTCTCAATATAACTTTTGTCAACTAAAATATTTACCATAGCTTCAACACTCTTAGAGTGAACAAGTGTAGTAGTATTTAGTTGTCTCATACCAGCATTACGGATTCTTGTTAAAGAATCTGATACTAAATCATTTATCATTTAAATTCCTTGTTTGCGAGTCTTGCGACTGCTAATTGTTAGGAGTTTCTTCATAGTTTGTTAACTTAAAAACGCACTAGTGCGTTGAGCTCTCCGCTGAGGAGAACCCAGTGTTAACGTAGGTAAATGGGCTTTTGCTCATTTACCGTCCTAATAGTGGACTACCAAGAAGACTTTCTAACACCTGGGATTAATCCCTCGTTTGCCATTTTTCTAAAACATATACGACAAATTCCAAAATCTCTCATAACTGAGTGTGGGCGACCACAAATTTGACATCTTGTATAGTTACGAACTTTAAACTTTGAACCTCTAGCAGCTTTTGCTATCATCGATTTCTTAGCCATTAGTTACTCCCTTTGCTAAAAGGCATTCCAAGTTTCTCTAAAAGAGCAAATCCTGCCTTATCTGAATCAGCTGTAGTAACAACTGTAATATTCATACCATGAATTTGCATAATTGAATCGTAACTAACCTCTGGAAAGATTAATTGTTCTTGCAAACCAAAGTTATAGTTACCACGACCATCAAAACCATTTCTAGCTACACCACGGAAATCTTTTACACGAGGAAGAGCAATAGAAACAAGACGATCAAAAAAGTTATACATGTTTTCACCACGAAGTGTTACACGGATACCAACAGGCACACCTTCACGTACTTTAAAACCTGCAACAGATTTTTTAGCAATTACTGTAGTTGCTTTTTGACCAGCAATAGTAGTGATAGTATCTTCAATATTTTTAATTAATTTATTATCTTTCATTGCAAAACCAGCACCTACAGAGATGATAACTTTTTCAAGCTTAGGTGTTTGCATTGGATTTTTAATATCTAAATCTTTTTGTAAATCAGCTCTTAAAGCTAAATACTTATCTTTTAAGCGTGCCATCTATTATGCCTCCACTTTTCTAACATTTGAAACATCTATTGGCATCTCTTTATTGATATGTCCGCCCTTAGTGTTGTCCTCAGTTGGTTTGATAGCTTTTTTAGCTATTTTACAACCCTCAACGATAACTTTATTTTTCTTAGGCATTACTGATAAAACAGTAGCCTTAGTTCCTTTGTCATCACCAGCGATAATCTCAACAGTATCGCCTTTTTTGAAATTAAACTTTGCCATTAAACAACCTCCGGCGCAAGAGATACGATTTTCATAAAACCTGAATAACGTACTTCACGAGCAACAGGACCAAAAATACGAGTACCAATTGGCTCTCTTTTATCATCTAGTATAACTGCTGCATTATCATCAAAACGGATAAGAGAACCGTTTTCACGTTGAACCTCTTTTGCTACTCTAACGATAACAGCTTTTATTACTTTACCTTTTTTAACTTTAGCAGTTGGTGTCGCTTTTTTAACAGAGGCAACAATAACATCACCTACTGTTGCATAACGACGCTTAGAACCACCAAGTACCTTTATACACATAATCTCTTTAGCAC
>JAMOMX010000473.1 GCA_027066935.1 Sulfurimonas sp.
TAACAGCTTCTCTTTGAGCTGTATTTAATGTTTTCCAACCAGTTGTTAGTTCTGCTGGATTTTCATATTGATAATATGCTGATGGGATAGATTCGTTAAAGCTATAGGTGATTGTATCTAACCCTGAATCCCAGTATTTTCCAGTAACTAATGAGGAGACACCATCAGTATTAAAATCACTCAATACGCCTAAACCACTGTTTACAACTGACCTACCTTGAGCATCTTCTTTAAAAGTTGAAGAAAAAGATGAAATCGCCTCTGCTACACTCTGCTCATTTATATTTTCTAAGGAGTTAATAATAGCAATCATATCATCTCTATTTTTCAATAAATCAAGTGCCTCACTTATAGTTATAACTGTAGATATATTATGAGTTACATCTTCTAAAATCGATGTTGATGCTTGATTTATATCTTCATAAACATCTGTCACATCAGGTAAAGAAGATGCAAAATCAAGTGAAACAGTTACTTTATTTGTTAAAAGATCTCCTCTTATTACAGCTAAATCTATCTCAGTTTGTGATAAATTTGAATATTGTAAATCTTTTTCATCAAAATCCAATACAACAGATACAAAATCTGCAATCATTTCAGATCTACTAGATCCACTCTCTAGTAAGTTTGTCCAGTACTCTATACCATCCGCATCACCAGCTTGTCCAAGTGTATTTATATAGATAACCTCTACAAATGCTTTATCGCTTAAAGCAGCATATCTATCAATAAAACCTGAGTCTTTAAAAAGATCTTCGCTTAAAGCTTTAAGAGCTATATTTTCACCTAAACTTAAAGCTTGTTGCTCCCAATAATATAAGTCATTATTATCAACAGCTCTATTAAAAAACATAACATAAAGTCCAGCGATTTTTTGTTCTATACTCACCATAATATCTACCTTTTAATGGGGATTGGTATAACTACTATGACACTAATTAATTTGCATTAAAATAGTGCCAGGGTCATTTAATCAATATTAAAGTATTAATTTTATACAATTCTATCTGAAAATAGTTTAAGGAATTTATTTGGCACGAAAAGTTAGAGTTTTTGTTGAAAATACTTCTCAACACATCATACTAAAAAGTTTGAATGATTTGCTTCTTTTTCAAGATGAAGAGGATTATCAAACCTTTAAACTAATGCTTGAAGAACTAAATATCTCACACTCGTTAGAGATTCATGCTTATGTAATGGTGCCAAAATATTTTGAATTTTTAACCACACCAAAACATATAGATTCTATCTCTAAATTTATCCAAAGCTTAGGAAGAAAATATGTTGGTTATTTCAATAAAAAATATGAAAGATCTGGAACTATATGGGAGGGTAGATATAAATCATCAATTGTGCAAGATCAACTATATCTTTTAGATGTAATGAGGTATATAGAACAAAAAGCAGATGAAAATTATGCTTTTAGCAGTGTAGGTAAAAATTTATTTGCTAAACCTGATGCCATAGTTTCTCAACATGAGATATATAGAAAATTAGCTTATTCTGAGAGTTATAAAACAGAGTATTATTCTAGATTTTTTCACTCTAAAGTTGATGATACAAAAAATAAGTTTATAGCTAATTGTTTGGAGAAACAATTAGTTACAGGCTCTGTAGAATTTATTAAAAATTTAGAAGAATTAGTAGGGATGCCTTTGATCTCAAAAAACAGAGGTCGTCCAAAAAAACAAACTGAACAAAAAAGGAAAAAAATGTATAAAAATTTAGTAGTATTAGATAAGAAAAAACACAATAGTTTTAAGATAAATCAAATTAAGAACCTCTCTTTTGCAAAAGATATAAAATTTGTACCAATATCTGCAAATGAAATAGCTCCAATGTCAGAAACATTTCCAATAGTATTTACAGCTGATGAAGAACCATCTATAGTCTCTTTAGTATCACTTGGTGGAGATTGTTTAGCACTAGATGATGAAAATAAATGGATTACCCCTTATATACCTATTCATATTAGAAAATATCCATTTACATTAGCTGCGCATAAAGACAATCCAGAACAAAGAGTGGTACTTATTGATGAAGATTCATCACTTTTTTCAAAAACAAAAGGTAAACAACTTTTCAAAAGAAATGGTGATAAGTCAGACATTTTAACCAATGCTGTTGATTTTTTAACTACCCATGAAAATCAAATAATTATTAGTAAAAATTTAGCAAAAGCAATTGCTGATAGTGGAATACTTGAAGATAGGGAAATCTCTATTGGAGAGGGTGAAGAGAAGAAAATTCTTATGCAAGGTTTTCAGGTAATTAATAAAGAAAAACTAATCGCTTTAAGTGATGAAATATTAGCTGATTGGGCTAGAAGAGGTATTATTAGTTTAATAGATCTACATCTAAAATCACTCAACAATATACAAAACTTATTTAACATACTACACAAAAGACAAAATTAGGTAACGATATGGCAAAAAAAGTACAAGACACAACTACAGAACTAAAAGAAGCTATTTTAACATCTAAAAAATCATTTTTAGTTGTTGCTTTTTTTAGTTTATTTATAAATTTACTAATGTTAGTTCCACCACTCTATATGTTACAGCTTTATGACAGAGTTTTAATAAGTAGAAGTGAAGGGACACTAGTGATGCTTACACTCATTGTTGTAGTTCTTTTTATAACAATGGCACTACTAGATATTGTTCGCTCTAAAGTGCTTATAAAAGTAAGCAATAAGCTTGACTCACTACTAAATCAAAGGATTTTTGACTCACTCTTTGAGTTAGCGAACAAAAAACCAGGTTCAGCATCTTCTATGCATCTAACAGATCTATCTACCATAAAACAGTTTATGACTGGTAATGGATTATTTGCTTTTTTTGATGCACCATGGTTGCCTATATATATATTTGTTTTATTTATATTTCACCCTTTATTTGGGTATTTTGCAATTTTTGCTACTATTGTTTTAATCATTTTTGCTATTGTAAATGAATACTCAACAAAAAATAAACTAGCTGAGGCGAACTCTTTAGGTAGAGAGTCTACAATCTATGTAGACTCAAACTTAAGAAATGCAGAGATTGTAAATGCTTTAGGTATGAAGAGTAACATTAGAAAAAGATGGGAAGAAAAATACTTTGGTTTTTTAAATGCTCAAACTGAGGCAAGCAACAAAGCTGGTGTTTGGTCAAACATAACCAAAAGCTCTAGAATGTTATTTCAATCTCTTATGTTAGGTCTTGGTGGTTATTTGGCTATACATGATGAAGTAAGTGCTGGTATGATGATAGCTGGTTCTATCATAATGGGTAGAGCTTTAGCTCCACTTGATTTAATCATAAGTAGCTGGAAAGGTTTTAGCGGAGCTAGAACATCTTATGAAAGATTAGATGTGCTTTTAGAAAAATTTCCAAAAGATCAAGAGTATATGGAGCTATCAGCTCCAACTGGTGAAGTGCTTTTAGAAAATGTAGCTGTAACACCTCCTGGTGCTAAACAAACTTCAATCAAAGGGATTACTATGGCTATCAACAAAGGTGATGTTGTTGGTATTATAGGTCCTAGTGCTGCTGGAAAATCATCTTTAGCTAGGATTATTTTAGGTTTATGGCCACTAACTGCTGGTAAATCAAGACTTGATAAAGCAGATATATATCAATGGGACAAAGAGCTTCTTGGTAAATATATAGGATACCTACCTCAAGATATAGAACTGTTTGAGGGGACTATAAGTCAAAATATCTCAAGGTTTAATGAGGTAGATTCTAAAAAAGTTTTAGAAGCTGCTAAAAAAGCTGGTGCTCATGAGATGATTTTAAGATTGCCTAATGGGTATGACACAGTTATTGGTGCTGGTGGAGCAACTCTTTCTGGTGGTCAAAGACAACGCATAGGTTTTACCCGTGCTATCTATGACAACCCTGTTTTAGTTGTCTTAGATGAGCCAAACTCAAATCTTGATGATCAAGGTGAAGCAGCATTAGTTCAAGCTATAAAAAATTTAAAGCAAAATAATACTACTGTTATAATTATTACACATAGACCAAGTATACTTCAAGTGACAAATAAAGTAGCTATCCTTAAAAATGGACTTTTAGAGGTTTATGGTGATACTAACGATATTTTATCTAAGGTAAATGCAGCAGCAAAAGAAGCGCAAGCTCGTAAACAGATGCAAAATCCACAAACTGCGCCAAAAATATCACTTAGTAAGCCAGGGAGTTAATGATGAATATAGGTAATCAACAAGCACAAAGACCATCAGATGACGACTCTAATGTAATTAAGTTTGGACTAAGTGTTGTATTTTTAATATTTGGTGTTATTGGGATTTGGATGGGCTTTGCCCCATTAGCAAGTTCATCAGTTGCAATAGGAAGCGTTTCAGCAGGTTCAGATAAAAAAACCATCCAACATTTAGAGGGTGGAAAAGTTATTGGTATATATGTTGAAGATGGTGATAATGTAAAAAAAGGTCAAACTTTATTAAAACTTAGAGATGTACAAATAAAAGCTCAACTTGATATTTTAAAAGGGCAATATCAAGATGTTATTGCCCTTTTTGCAAGATTAGAAGCTCAAAGAGATAACAAAGAGTCTATAAAATTTCCTAAAGAGCTCATTGATGAAAATGCTGTAAGAGATCAAAAAAATATATTTTACACATCAAAAAGGGCTACTGAAGATGAAAAAATAATTACACAAAATAGAATTGTTCAATATCAAAATCAAATCTCTGGATTAAATTCACTAATAGAGAGTAAACAAAAAAGATTAGATTCTATAATAGAGGAGCGATTAGAATGGGAAGAACTGTTTAAACAAAGACTCGTAGATAAACAAAGAATTAGAGAGTTAAAAAGGGAAACCAACCTAATAGAGGGTGATTTAGCAAGTACTGAATCTCAAATAGCAAAACTTAATGAACAAATTAGTGAGGCTAAAACTCAAGAACTT
>JAMOMX010000474.1 GCA_027066935.1 Sulfurimonas sp.
CTGAAGCTCAAGTTTTTGATTTTTTAAATCCTAAATGGTATATAGATGAAACAACGCTGTTTGATCAAAGTGAATATAGATTTGATGGTATGAATAATCATGTACAGTTAAAAACCAAAGATGAAATAAAAGTAGATTTTTTACTTAATGAAGCAATAATAAATAAACCTATCTTAAATATAACCATACCACTTGATTTTGAGTTATATTATGAAAGTGTTGAAGATATAATTGCTAAAAAAGTTAAATGGAGAAAAGAGGATAATTTAACAAGAGATATTTTTGATTTGGCAGTTGCTATATCAAAAAATAATGCTATTTTAAAAGGTTTGATAGAGTCTAGGTTTATAAGCTATGAAGATTTAGAAAAATTAAATAAAAGTTTAAATTCTCTTAATTTAGATATTTATAATTTAGAACTTGAGAAAATAGAGCCACAAAGTGATGAATACTTAGATATTGCAAACAGAGCAAAAGAGATTATTCAAACAAATATAAGAAAAATAATTATTTAGCTCTTGTTATCTTGAAAACACCATAAAGCCAAATTTATTTTTCAAAAAACTTTCTAATATCAACTTCTAAAACATTAGCAATTTTTGCTAAATGTTTAATATTAAAATGATGATTATCTTTTCTAATTTCAGTACGACCTAAATAAGCACCACCGCTCATGCCAATTTCTAATGCAAGTTGTATTTGAGTAAAACCTTTAATCTCACTCATTCTTTTTTTAAGTCAAAAAAGAACCAAAAAGACTTTGCAGGTTTCCAAAAGCTAAAATACACACAATTAGTTTTACACTATTGTGATATAATTAAAAATCAAATATAGGGTTTTGTAAATGACTAAAACTATTATTTTAAAGTATTTAAAAAGTAAAAAACAAGAGCTATATAAAAAATATGGAATTGTATCATTGGGCTTATACGGTAGTTATGCTAGAGATGAAGCTACTGATAAAAGCGATATAGATATATTTTATGAAAGGGATAGTAGTTTTGAGCTTGATAGTGGTTTAGAATTTATGAATATAGATAAACAACTAGCAGATGATTTAAAAGTTTCAAAAGTTGATTTTGTTTCACTTGCATTTATGAACCCAATTATAAAACACTATGCTAAAAAAGATTTTATTTATGTATAGTGAAAAAAATCTAATCTATATCTTCACTATTCTTGAGTGTATTGAAAAAACTTGGATTTACACAAAAGAGTTTAATAACCCAAATGATTTACTTCAGTAAATTGTGAATTTTCTTGGACAGATATAGCAGAAATACAAGACTGGGAATCTAATATAAAATGCAATAAGAACTAGACCTTGAATCGAGTTCAAGGTGACGAAGCAGAAAAACTTATACCAATCACCATTAAATGGTAGGTACTCATCTCTTGTTTCAACTATTGACATATGTGTATCTAATAGGATACAATGATATTATGTATTTAATAAAACAAACTGATGTATTTTTTAAGTGGCTGACTAAACTCAAAGATATAAAGGGCAAGGTTGCAGTATTACGTAGAATTGACAGAGTTAAAGAAGGTAACTTTGGAGACCATAAACCTGTTGGTTCAGACGTAAGCGAACTTAGAATTACAGTAGGTGCAGGTTATAGAGTTTATTATACTAAAAAAGAAGATGAAATCGTAATCTTACTTGTTGGCGGAGATAAGTCAACTCAAAGTAAAGATATATCAAAAGCACAACAATTATGTAAGGAGTTAGAAGATGAGTAATTTAACAACATTTGATGTTTCACAGTATCTTGATTCTAAAGAGATGATAGCAGAATATTTATCTCAAGTCTTAGCAGATGGAGATACTACTGAACTACTTGGAGCAATAGGTAACATTGCCAAAGCAAAAGGTATGAGCCAAATAGCAAAAGATACAGGCTTAGGTAGAGAGAGTCTTTATAAAACATTTGGTGATGGTGCTAAACCTAGGTTTGAGACTATAGTGAAGGTTCTTGATAGTTTCGGTATTAAGCTTCAAGCTAGTGTGTAATAACCCACTCCTGTGTTCGTTTAAAATCCTCTACAACGATATTTCTCCACTACTGATCAGGAGAAAAAAATACAAAGAGTGCACTGACTCCGTTACGTTTATATTTTACAAAAACTAAAAAACTCACTAAATGATATCATTTCCATCTTGACTGACCGAATGTTTAGCATTTTAGTGACCGAACTAACTCCATCTTACTGACCGATTTGAACCGTTTATTGCAGTTCACAAAAAATTCACATAACTATGATATGATATGATAAATTTAATTAAGGTTATATCCATGAAACTAAACAAAATACTAATGCCTCTAGGCTTGTTACTTACTCTCTCTTCTGCACTCTTAGCTACTTCAACTGCTGAGAAACTTTTTGACACAAAATGTGCAAGTTGTCATGTTAAGATAAAACCTGCTGATTTCTCAACACTTATTGCTCCACCTGCAATGGGAATAGTAAAACATGTGAAGATGAACTATAACAACAGAGATGAAGCAATAGATTTTATTACATCTTTCGCTCTTGACCCTCAAGAAAGCAAGGCTGTTTGTATGCCTAAAACTATCAAAAAATTTGGTTTAATGCCATCTCAAAAAGATAATGTTACAAAAGCAGAGTTAGATCAAATTGCTGCATGGATGTATGATAATATAAAAATAAACAAAAGTTGTAACTCTAAAGATTGTAATAGCAAAAAAGGGTGTAATTCAAAAAAAGAAAAGAAAAAGAAAAATATTTCACCATTTTTAATAACTGGAAAAGAGATGCCTCACTTAACAAAGATTTTGAAAATGAATTGGGAAAATAAAGAACTTAACTTAAGTGAAAAACAAAAAAAGAAGCTTCTTGTTATTAGAAAAGTCACTATGGACGGTGTAATGGAGTTAAAACCTCAAATATCAAAACTAGAAACAAAGATAAAAATGCTAATTACAGAAGGAACAAATCCACAAAAACTTTATCCTATGGTTCAAAAGCTATCAAAACTAAAAGCAGAAGCTACAAAAATACATATTAATTGTATTTTTAACACAAAAAATATTTTAACAATTCAGCAATTAAAAATATTATAAAAGTAAAGCTTATATACTTTTATAAGCTTTTTTACCATATACTACCTTAGTCGTTTTAAAAATTTCACTACTCTCTTTAGGAGAGTTTTGAATAAAAAATGATTCATAAGGGATTTATATGATTTTAACATTCAAAAAAAGGTTACTCACTCTTTTGTTGCCAGCACTAGTTTTAGTAGGAGGTTTAGTTATAACGCCGTCTGTTGAGGCAAGAATGTCTAAAGGTGGACAAATGGGTGGTAGTCAAATGGGTGGCCGTGCTATATTTGAGGGAGCACCCTCTGAGATGCAGTGTAGATTATGCCATGGTGGTGAACAAATTACTCCACACCCAACACTAGGAGTAGCTAACCAAAATCGTCATCATGCACGAATTGGCACACCAATTGTCGGGCTGGCTTACGGTACGCATGACACAGTAGCTCCTGGAGATGTATCAACAGGAGAGTATCAGTGTATGAGTTGCCACTCTAAATATAATGAAGAGACACAGGAGTATAACACTCTATTTACAAGAGATTGTTTAGATTGTCACTCTGCAAATTCTGTTACTGGACGCCCAGGTCGAGGATCAAATGTTCATCACTATACACAGACATTTAGCAATAGAGACTGTTCTTCTTGTCATTCTTATTTAAAAGACTAAGTTATTCTGGACTCTAAGTCCAGAGTTTCTATCTTGTTACTTTAATATCCATATTCCATTTTGCGACTCCAAATGTTCTTACTGCGCATTTAACTCATATATCGATAAATTTCATCTACGATACGAGGCATTGAAAATGCACTTTTTTATTTACATCCCTAATGACATATCTCCACTTTTTAGACATCATTTTTTACTTTAAATCAAGAGATAAAAAAAGAAAAAGCTGGTGACTTTGATAGTAAAAAAGTTATGGGTTTTTTAGAGTAATTATTTAGTAAAATTTATTAAGTGCAAATTAAGTGTTACAATTGTCTACACTTGTGCTACATACCCTTTTTATTGTGTTGCAAAAAGTGACATTTACCATGACTTATTTTATTCAACTACTTATTTTAATACTCTTTTTGATATAGTGCACCAACTGTTTTTTCTAAAATTGTATTTATAAAATTTTATGTACAAAATGTTAGAGAAAAAAAGAAAATGAATAATGGAGTAAATCTTTTTTTTCCAGCTAAATATTTACTAAACAAATATTTGCTTATCAAAGAGATTTACACTACAAGAAGGATAGTTTAGATGGAGCATATTACTACTGCAAATCCATACTTTGGTGTATTTGTACTATTTATTATAACATTTGGCGCATTTACAGCTACTACAGTTATTGCAAGACTTGCAAGTCGTGCTTTAGCAGCAAAAGATAGCGAAAAGATTAAGCTTTCAGTTTATGAGTGTGGACCTGAGGTTACAAAACAGCCAAATAGGGTATCACCACAGTTTTATTTATTTGCATTATTGTTTTTATTGTTTGATGTGGAGATTATATTTATGTTTCCTTGGGCGGTGAATTATCAAGCATTAGGTTGGTTTGGTTTTATTGAGATGATACTGTTTATTTTATTACTTACAGTTGGTTTTATATATGCATGGAAAAAAGGAGCACTTGAATGGCACAACATAAAATAAATTATACACAAAATGGTGGACTTCCAGTGGCACTTACTAGTATTGACAAAGTTGTAAACTGGGGTCGCTCAAACTCTCTATGGGCAATGACTTATGGTCTTGCTTGTTGTGGTATTGAGATGATGGCAGCTGGTGCTTCAAGGTATGACTTTGATAGATTTGGTACTATTTTTAGAGCATCTCCTCGTCAATCTGACCTTATGATTGTAGCTGGAACACTTACTAAAAAACACTCTGAGTTTATTAAGCGTTTATATGATCAAATGACTGAGCCTAGATGGGTAATCTCTATGGGCTCGTGCGCAAATACAGGTGGTATGTTTAACACTTATGCAACTGTTCAGGGTGTTGATAGAATAATTCCTGTTGATCTATATCTTCCAGGTTGTGCACCTCGTCCTGAAACACTTCAATATGGTGTAATGTTACTACAGAAAAAAATTCGTGCAAATAAAGCATCTCGTGCTCAAAAACCAAAAAGGTTGATGTAATGAGAGTTTATAAGACAAAAGGTAATGTTCAAGCAAAACCATACTATACAGATAGATATTGGGTAGCTCCACAAGTTGCTAAATTTGATGTACAAAGTGATGAAGTATTTACAAAAGATTTAGAGGTTATTAAATCTAAATTTAATGTACTTGAAGCATTTATCCAAGTTGAGCAGATGACGGTCTTTATTAATCCACAAGATAATTACAAAGTATTAGAACTCTTAAAAGAAGAGCTAGAATATACTCAACTCTCAGAGATGAGTGCTATTGACTTTATAGAACAACGTGATGGTTTTGAAGTTTTTTATCAAATGTTAAGCATGAATAAGCGCAAGCGTATCCGTATTAAAATGTTTATTAAAAATGGTGAATCTGTTAACTCTGTTGAAAAATTATTTCGTAGTGCAGATTGGAGTGAGCGTGAGATGTTTGATATGTTTGGTATTGAAGCTAACTCCCATCCATTTATGAAACGTATCCTTATGCCTTATGACTGGCATGGATATCCTCTTCTTAAAACTTATCCATTAGAGGGTGATGAGTTTGCTGCATGGTATGAAGTAGATAAAATCTATGGAAAAGAAGCAAGAGAAGAGATTGGACCTGAAATTCGTGATTGCTCTACTGTTGATAGATATGATTCTGATCGCTTTGCTCGTCTTGGTCACGAAGTTCCTATTGGAACAAAAATCACAGGTAATGAACCAAAAAATAAAGAAAATTACCAAGAAGATGGTGGCGTATTCTTAATCAAAAAATTAGACAAAGATAGCTCTAAAGTTATCGATGATCCACAAAGATAGGGCGGTAAAATATGGCACAAATAAAAAATAGATTAAATCCGTTTTTTGAAAATATCACTTTTGATAGAAGTGACAATGAACTAATACTAAATTTTGGTCCTCAGCATCCATCTGCTCACGGTCAACTTCGTTTGATGCTTCATCTTCAACAAGAACAAATTGTAAAAGCTCATCCAGATGTTGGATATCTTCATCGTGGTATGGAGAAAATGGCTGAAAACATGATTTATAATGAGTTCATGCCAACAACAGATAGAATGGATTATATCGCTTCATCTTCGAATAATTATGGATTTGCACTTGCAGTTGAAAAACTTGTTGGACTTGAAGTTCCTCGCCGTGCACAAGTAATTAGAATGATGCTTTTAGAGATAAATCGATTGATGTCTCACCTTTTTTGGTTAGCAACAACTGCATTAGATGTTGGTGCAATGACAGTATTTCTTTATGCTTTTAGGGAGAGAGAGTACCTAATGGATATTATTGAGGGGTATTGTGGGGCTAGACTTACACATTCAGCTATCCGTATTGGTGGTGTTCCTTTAGATATTCAAGATACTTTTATAGCTCAACTTAAAGATTTTCTTGATAAGTTTCCTCAAAATATTAAAGATTATGAAGATTTGCTTGATACTAATCGTATTTGGTTAATGAGAATGGAAGAGGTTGGTGTTATTTCAACTGAGATGGCACTATCATGGGGTTGTACAGGTCCAATGCTTAGAGCTTCAGGAGTTCAATGGGATATTCGTAAAGAGGAACCATATGAACTTTATGATGAAGTAGAGTTTAGGGTGCCTTGGTCTGACAAGGGTGATAATTTTGCTCGTTACCGTATTTATATGGAAGAGATGAGAGAGTCTGCAAAGATTCTATATCAAACAATTGATATGTACAAAAAAACTCAAATTCATAATCAAACAGAGTTGATGGCCCATTCTCCAAAGTATGTATCAGCTTCAAAACTTGATATTATGACTCAAAACTATTCCCTTATGCAACATTTTGTACTTGTAACACAAGGTATGAGACCACCTGTTGGAGAGGTCTATATAGCTACAGAATCACCAAAAGGTGAGCTTGGTTATTTTATTAACTCTCAAGGTGGAGCATATCCATATAGATTAAAAGTTCGTGCACCATCTTTTTGGCATACAGGTATTTTAACTGACCTACTTCCAGGTCACTATATTCCAGATGTTGTATCAATTATTGGTACTACAAATATTGTATTTGGTGAGGTTGATAGATAATGAAAAAAATTAATAATATTTCTCTCATTGAAGATGAAGCTTTAGTGAGAGGAATTGAAACTGGACTTGTTCAGATTCAAGGAGACCAATATGAAACGCTATGATTTAAGACATTTAAAAAATAATTATGAGTCTCGTATGAAAGAGATTTTAGATAAACATAAAGTTGGTGAAGTTGCTATTTTTTTATTTGAAATTGGTGATTTTACTCCAATTCAAAACTCAGCAGATTTAGTAAAAGAGTGTGGATATGATCTATTAAACTCATTAAAGTTCAATGAAGTCGATTGGACTATCGTTGTTAAAAAAGGATAAGGGTGAACTTTGAGTAAAGTATATTTCTCGACTTGGCGTGCAGAACATATCAATAATATTGGTAAAGATGAAGATTCATGGGAAGAATCAGCATATAATTTGCCAGCACAATATAATGAACACTCCTCTTCAAAAGCGTTTATTGGTTGGGATGGAGTAGCTCTATTTGATAAAGATGTAGATGTTGTAAAACTTGCAGCGGAGTATGCTCACCAATATCAAGAGTATTCTGAAGCATGTGGAAGGTGTGCACCTGGTAGATGGGGTGGACGTATTTTATATGATCTATTGGATAAAATTGCTCGTGGTGAGGGTTCTATGTCAGATATGGATCATTTAAAAGAGATTGGTAAAAGTATGCAACTTACATCTAAGTGTGAGATTGGTAAAACTGTACCAAACCCTTTGCTTGATTTGATGACACACTTTGAAGATACATTTTTAGAGTGTATAAAGGGTCAAAAACCATCAAAACACTATAATGAAAATGTAGAATATATAGCTAAGATAACAGCTCCTTGTATGGATGCTTGTCCAGCACATGTTGATATCCCTGCATATATAGAGGGTGTTCGTGATGCTAGACTTGATGACTCACTTCGTGCAACTAGACAAACTATGCCCTTAGCACACGCTTGTGGTCGTGTTTGTCCACATCCTTGTGAAGATGAATGCAGAAGAGCTAATCTTGACTCTCCAATATCTATTATGGAGCTAAAACGTCTTGGTGCTGATTATGAAACTGATCATAATTTAGGTTTTTATCATCCAGGTAAGGGTAAGAAAAAGAAACCAAATGGTAAAAAAGTAGCTGTTATTGGAGCTGGTCCTGCTGGACTTACAACAGCATACTATTTAGCACTTGATGGTGTTGAGGTTGATGTGTATGAAGCTCTACCAGTTTTAGGTGGCGAAGTTACAGTTGGTGTACCAGAATATCGTATGCCGTGGGATAAATACTCACAAGATATTGAAGCTGTAAAAGATTTGGGTGTTAATTTTATAATAAATCATGAAGTAACTGCTGATGAGATGCGTGAATTTGAAACCACTTATGATGCAACTATGATAGCATCAGGTACTAGGCTTTCTAAAAAAGTTCGTTGTGAAAATGAAAGACCAGAGATAACTGGTTATTGGGGTGCTATCGATTTTCTTGATCGCATAAATTTATATGAAAAATTTGATGTCCCTTTAACTGAGGAGCAAAAAAAAGAGTATGCAATTGATGCAGACTTTGTTGATTTGACTGGTAAGACAGTAGTGTGTGTTGGTGGTGGATTTACATCTATGGATGTTGTTCGTTGCTCTATCCGTGCAGGTGCATCTAGGGTTATTATGATTTATCGTCGTGATGAGAAAACAATTATTCGTAACACTACCTATGAAGAGTATCACGAAGCTGTTGAAGAGGGTGTAGAGTTTATTTTTCACTCAGCAGTTGAGCGAATGAATGAAGAAAATGATGTACTGAAATCGCTTGATTTTAATATGTTTGAACTTGTTCCAGATCCAGATGGTGGTCGTGCTCAACTAGTTAAAATCGATGATGGTGACTTTAGTCTTGATGTTGATTATCTTATTCCTGCGGTTTCTCAAGCAGCTGATTTAAACTTTTTACCTAGTGAATGGGAACTAGAGATGACATCATGGGCTACAATTAAAACTAATGGTATTGATTATATGACAAGTCGTAAAGGTATTTTTGCATCAGGGGATTGTGAATATGGTCCAATGACAATTGTAAATGCAGTTGGACAAGCTAAGCGTGGTGCATCAGTTATAAGTAGATTTATCCAAAATGGTGGAGAGATTACACTAACTGATGATGAGATTATGGAAGATCATCTTCGTAAAATGAAAGTTTATGATAAAAAAGAGAAAGTTACTGGTTGGTTAGCTGGAGTTCCTCGTCAAAAATCTGAGGTAGTAGATGTTGATAATCGTAAATATAATAATGTAGAAGTTAATTTTGGTTTTACTTCTGAACAAGCTCAAAGCGAAGCTGAGCGTTGTATGCGTTGTTATTACATAGCTATGGTAGCAAAGTAGGAGGGGGTTTGATGATAAAATTTTATATTGATTCAAAAGAAGTAACCTCTAAATCTGGTGAGTCTATTTTAGATGTTGCTAGACGCGAAAATATCTATATTCCAACTATGTGTTATTTGCCTAAGGCATCTGCTAATGCATCGTGTCGTATGTGTAGTATTGAAGTTGAAGGTCAAGATGGTTTTATACTTTCTTGTAATACGCCACCTATTGAGGGTATTAAAGTAATTACTAACTCTGATTCTCTGTATCATGAGCGTCAAAACATTATGAAACTTTATAATGTTAACCATCCACTTCAATGTGGTGTTTGTGATAAGAGTGGAGAGTGTGATTTACAAAACAAAACTTTAGAGTTTGGTATTAGTGAGCAAAACTTTGCAGTTCGTGATCAAGCGCGTAAAAAGAAAAAATGGGGTATTCATACTTATGACCCAGCTTTGTGTATACTTTGTGAAAGATGTACAACAGTGTGTAATGAAACGGTTGGTAACGAGGCACTTTATATTAAACCAGGTGGGTATAAATCTCATATAGATATACGACTTGCTAATTGTATTGAGTGTGGAGAGTGTATCTCTGTTTGTCCAGTTGGAGCTATGGCATCAACAGAATTTAAATACAGTGCAAATGCGTGGGAGTTAGATAAAGTTCCATCTTCTTGCTCACACTGCTCAAGTGCTTGTCAACTCTATTATGAATCTAAAGATGGTGAAGTAAAAAGAGTTACAAATGAATCTGACTTCTCATCTTTATGTGGAGCTGGTAGATTTGGTTTTGATTTTGAAAATAGAGTTAAATCTAAAGATGAAGAGGCGTTTAATAAAGCTATTGAAGCTTTTAAGAGTGCTTCAAATGTTGTATTTAGCTCTATCATCACAAACGAAGAGGCTTATTTATTAAATGAGTTAAAGAAAAAACTTGGTTTTAATCTTGTAAATGATGAAGCAAGAGCTTACCAAAACTTTATGAGAAGTTTTTCTAAGTTTGCAAACACTTCACTTTATAATGCAACTATAGACGATTTAAAAACAAGTGATTATATTTTAAGTATTGGTTGCTCAATTGAGAGTGACAACCCTATGGTTAAATTTGCTGCATCTCAAGCTGTCAAGTATAAAAAAGCATTTGTTTCAACTATAGCACCAGTTGAAGAGTATGCAATTTCAAATGTAATTTCATTATATATTAACAATGAAGTTGGAAGTGAAGAAGCAGCATTAGCAATGATAGCGGACACATTTATAGAAGATAAATCAACTCAAGAAGAATTTTTTGATTCTTTAGATTTTGGTTATTTAAGTGGAGAGAGCAATATCTCAGAAGAGGAGCTTGCTCTTTTAAAAATAAACTACAAAAGAAAAACAAACCCTATTCTTGTTATTGGTGAAGATGTGATTAATCATCCAAGAGCAAATAACATAGCAGCAATAGCTGGATATTTACAAAAAAGTGGATTATTTAAAGTTGTGATAGTCCCACCACTTACAAATACCTTAGGTGTAAGTTTAATTTGTGATTTAGATGAGCTTATAGCTGGCTCAACTGTAGGTTATAATGTAAGTGCAGACTTTACTTTAAGTGCTAAAGGCAGTGGTGATTTAGATATGCCAGCTTTAAATCAACAAGAGGGAACTTTTGTAAATATAGATAAGAACTTGGTTGTATTAAATGCAGGTGTAATACATAATGGATATGAATTAAATGATATTGCAAATGTACTTGGATTAGAGAGTGAAAATATTATTGATTATACACCTAAATTAGGTTTTGAGACAATAGAGTTTGATAACCTTGATAACTACTTTGATAATGTTGGTAATGCATATCGTGGATATAAAATAAAAACAGTACAAAATAGAGAAAATTTACAACTTGATGAAGTAGAAGAGTTAGGAGAGTTTAATGGAAGTGTTATTTATTCAAGAAATCCATTAAGACAATTTAATATTTTTACAAAAGATTGTAAACAGATTAAAGAAAAGATGGAACTAGTAGGTTCAGAGCAATTTGCAATAGCATCGAAAATCAAATCGGGAGACAATGTAAAGTTTAGTGTGGATGGAGTTGAGTTTATTAGACACTTTAAAGTGGATAAACATATGAAAGGTACGGTTGCTTATAACCCAACTTTTGATATGGATTTAAAATCTTCAAGCTATAGGTACAATCAAGTCAAATTAGAGGTTATAAATGAGTAACAATATTACAATTACAATTAATAATCAAGAGTGTGAAACTACTGAGGGCGAATTTATATTAAATGCAGCTCGTGCAAATAATATATTTATACCTGCAATTTGTTATTTAACAAGGTGTAGTCCAACTCTTGCGTGTAGGATATGTTTAGTTGAAGCTGATGGCAAACAGGTATATGCTTGTAATGCTAAAAGTAAAGATGGTATGAATATCACAACATCAACTGAAAATATTGAAACTGAACGCCGTGCAATTATGGAGGTATATGATGTAAATCATCCTCTTCAGTGTGGTGTTTGTGATCAATCAGGTGAATGTGAACTTCAAAATTATACATTAGAGTTAGGTGTTGACTCTCAAAGTTATGCAGTTAAAGATGTACAAAGGGATGCGGTTGACTGGGGTCATCTACATTATGACCCAGGTCTTTGTATCGTTTGTGAGAGATGTTCAACTGCATGTAAAGATATGATTGGTGACAACTCTCTTAAAACTGTTCCTCGTGGGGCTGATCCGCTTGAGGCTGAGTATAAAGAGAATATGCCTAAAGATGCTTATGCAATGTGGAATAAACTTAACAAATCACTCATTGGTTTAACTTCTGGCGAGGAGATGCTTGATTGTACATCATGTGGTGAGTGTGCTGCTGTTTGTCCAGTTGGAGCACTTGTTGATACTCAGTTTATGTATAAAACAAATGCTTGGGAATTAAAACAAATTCCAGCAACTTGTGGGCATTGTTCAGCAGGGTGTCAAATATTTTATGATGTTAAACATACTAGCTTATCAAATGCGGATGAGAAAATTTATCGTGTTATGAATGAGTGGAACTATGTATCACTTTGTGGAGCTGGTAGATATGGATTTGATTATGAAAATAGAGTTAAATCTAAAGATACAGTTGCATTTGCCAATGCAGTTGAAGCATTTAAAAAAGCTGATACAATCAGATTTACATCAACCATAACAAATGAAGAAGCTTATATATTACAATCTTTAAAAGAAAAGCTTGGTATTAAGCTTGTAAATGATGAGGCTAAATCTTTCCAAACTTTTTTAAAGAATTATAGTGAGATTAGCGGTACTAAACTTTATGCTAATGACTTAAAAGCTACACATAACTCTAACTTTGTTATCTCAATAGGATCTGCATTAAAAAGCGACAATCCAAATGCAAGATATGCACTAAATAATTCTATGACTGTAAATAAAGGTGCTGGTTTATATTTTCACCCTGTTAAAGACCCTGTTATTGAAGGTCTAGGAAAAAGTATAATGACAGTATCTCATGCACCACTTCAAGAAGAGGTTGCTCTTTATTTAATTCTTGATTTATTTGCAGATAAAGATAAACTTCCATCCGATATAGTTGAATACTTAGCAACATTTCACTCTCTTAAAACTATAACAGTAACGGAGACTATTAAAGAAAAAGTTATTGAGATTGTTAAAGAGATGAAAGTTAATGAAGAGACTGGTGAAGAGGAAGAGGTTGAGGTAGAAAAATCTAAAATGGTTCCTAAAAAAGTATCAAAAGAAGTAGAAGTAGATGATAATCGTTTATTAGAAATTCTTGGTGCTGATGAAAAATTTATGGAGGCTTTAGAGAAAAATCTTAAGAAAAAAGATACTTTTGCTCTAATTGCTGGGGCTGATTTATATGATCATCCTAACTCTAAAAATTGTGCACGTCTTTTAGCTTTAATTGAAAAATATTCTGAATTTAAAGTTACAATGATTCCAGCGTTAACAAATACATTAGGTGTTAGTTTAATATGTGAATTAGATGATGAAGATGGGGAGTTTGTTGTTGGTTATAACGCTAAGGGAGACTTTGTTTTATCTGCGTTAGGTGATGGTGATTTAGATATGCCAGCAATTAATCAACAAGAGGGTACTTTAACTTCAATAAATAAAAGAGTTAATCCAACAAATGCTGCACTACCTTATGAGGGATATACTTTAAATGATATTGCAAATGCTTTAGGATTAGATAACTTACTTACTATTGATTATACAGCTTCACTTCCAACAAAAAATGGATTTAAAGAGATAGATTTTGATGATTTAGCAAACCATTATGATAACGATGGTGTAGAAAATCGTGGATATCTTCTTGAAAATGTAACTACAAAAACTTCTGCTGATGAGAGTGTTCAACAGACAAGTGAAGATAAATTAGAGGGTAGTTTAATCTACTTAGCAAATCCTGTTAGACAATTTAATGATTTTACAAATAAAACTACAAACTTAGATGAAGTAAGTGGTGTATATATGAGTGCTGATTATTTAAGTAGTAGTGATTTTAATGAGGGTGATAGTGTTAAAGTCAAAACTAATAATGGTGAATTAGTAGCTAATATTGTGAGTGATAATAAAATTAGTGGTGATATAGTGATATTGCCAACTTTTGATTCAAATCTAAATTCAGAGGCTTTGTTTAGTGGTTACCGCTTTAATATAGCTTCGATAGAAAAGGTGTAATATATGGAAACAGCATATTTAATTGAAACTGTTATTAAAATAGTTGTAATTTTAATTGTATTTTCAGCTCTAGCTGGAATTGGTACATATTTTGAGCGAAAAGTTCTTGCATTTATGCAAAGAAGACTAGGTCCAATGAATGTTGGTCCCTATGGGATGTTACAGTTTGGAGCTGATGCGATAAAACTTTTTACAAAAGAGGATATTATACCAACAAATGTAGTTGGACCTATCTTTAAAATAGCACCAGTTATTACAGTTGCCACTGCATTTATTGCAGCAGCAGCAATTCCATTTTTACCATCTTTTACTATATTTGGATATCAAGTTAATCCAATTGTATCAGATATAAATATTGGTATTTTATATATACTAGGTGTTATGGGTGTTGGGCTGTATGGTCCACTTCTTGGTGGTATGGCTTCAGCTAATAAGTTTTCATTACTCTCAGCTGCAAGAAGTGCTGCTGTATTTATCTCTTATGAAGTTGTAACAGGGCTATCAATACTTGCTCCAATTATGTTAGTTGGTTCTTTATCACTAATAGACTTTAATAATTATCAAATAGAAAATGGTTGGATAATATTTTCTCAACCAGTAGCATTTTTACTGTTTTGGATAGCAGCATTTGCAGAGACTGGTCGTACACCGTTCCACCTTGTAGCAAATGATCATGAGATTATTGATGGTTTTGGTACTGAGTATTCTGGTATGAGATGGGGACTTTTCTACATTGGTGAATATGCAAATATGTTCTTCTTGTCTTTTGTAATCCCTTTACTCTTTTTAGGTGGATTTGGAGATGGAAGTATTTTAGGTGCATTTGCACTCCTAGGTAAGATGGCATTTTTCTTCTTTTTCTTCTTATGGACAAGAGCAGCATGGCCAGATGTAAGACCAGATCAGTTGATGTGGTTGTGTTGGAAAGTTCTAATGCCAATAGCAGTGATAAACATTATTATCACTGGTGTAGTTATGATGGAGGGCTAATGATGAAAAATGAACAATTTAATGATAGAGATGTATCTGAAGATTATTTTAAAGTAGATATAGCTGAGTATCCTACAACTGGATGGGATAAATTCAAGCGTGTTGTAGATAGAACTTTTAAAATAGAGCTATTTGTAGGTCTATGGGTAGTTTTACGTGAGATGTTTAGGTTTAATATTCACACAGTTAAATATCCAGAAGAAAAGATGCCAATTGGTCCAAGGTATCGTGCTATTCATGAGATGAAAAGATTATGGGAATCTGATGCTGAGAGATGTATTGGTTGTGGTCTTTGTGAAAAAATTTGTATATCAAACTGTATCCGCATAGATACTAAAATAGATAAAAATTCTCGTAAAGAAGTTTCAGAGTATAGCATTAATTTAGGTCGTTGTATCTATTGTGGATATTGTGCTGAAGTTTGTCCAGAACTTGCAATTACACATGGTGGCGAGTATGAAAATGCATCTGATCAAAGAGAGCATTTTACAACATATGAAGATATGTTGACACCATTAGACAAGATGAGAGCTGCAAAGCAGTTGGAGTTTGAAGGTTTTGGTGCTATAACACCACATGAAGATGAGCGTGTTAAAAAAACACCTCTAGCATATTAAGGAGTATAGATATGTTTGAAGCGATTGCTTTTTATTTGTTTGCTTTTTTAACAATTGCGATGTTTTACATAACTGTAACTACATCACAGGCGTTATACGCTTTAACGGCGCTAGCAGCAGGGATGATTTTCATATCAGCATTTTTCTTTATATTGGGTGCTGATTTTTTAGGTGCAGTTCAGATAGTAGTTTATTCTGGTGCTGTAATGGCTCTTTATGCTTTTGGTATGATGTTTTTTGATACAACTAGGGATGTAAAAGAAAAACAAGGAAACAAGTATGTAATAGTTGGTTTATCAACTGTTGCAGCTGTATTAGTTGTTTTAATATTTATGGCTCCAATCATTAGTGAAAATATTACTGCCATCTATCCAGTAGGAACAGCAGGTAATACACAAGAGATAGGTATGGTTTTATTTACTAAATATTTAGTTCCATTTGAGGTAGCTGCTGTAATGCTTTTAGTAGCTATGATCTCTGGTATTGTTTTAGCTGGTAAGAAAATGGATGAATCTTTAACTCTGCAAAGTGAAGAAGAAATTAATAAAAAGGATCTTAAATGATGGAAATTGGATTAAACCATTATCTTATTTTATCAACAATCCTTTTTTGTATAGGTTTAGTTGGTGTGATGAGAAGAAAAAATCTTCTTATGTTGTTTTTTGCAACAGAGATATTGCTTAACTCTGTAAATATCGGATTTGTTGCAATTTCACACTTCCATGGTGACTTAACTGGTCAGATGTTTGCATTTTTTGTGATTGCAATTGCTGCATCAGAAGTAGCTGTAGGACTTGGTTTATTAATTGTATGGCATAAACGTCACAATAATATTGACCTAGATACTATGTCAACGATGAAAGGATAACAATATGGAAATGTTTTTATATATAGCGTTATTCGCGCCCTTAGTTGGTTCTTTATTTGCTGGACTTTTTGGTGCTTCAAAGAAAAAGTTATTTGTTGGAATAATTTCAAGTTTCTTAATCTTTGTATCATTTGTAGCTAGTAGTATTCTTCTGTCATATGTTTTAAAAACAGGCTCAAGCATACAAGTTGAGATGATGACATGGATGGCTACTGGAGACTTATATATCCCTTTTGGATTTGTAGTTGATCAAATAAGTGTTACTATGATGATGGTTGTTACTTTAGTTTCTACTGTTGTTCATGTATATGCTATTGGTTATATGGATCACGATAAAGGGTTTAATAGATTTTTCTCTTACCTTTCAGCTTTTGTTTTCTCAATGATGATTCTCGTTATGAGTGATAACTTTGCTGGATTGTTCATTGGTTGGGAAGGTGTTGGTCTTTGTTCTTGGTTACTAATTGGTTTTTGGTATCATAAAGATAGTGCTACTTGGGCAGCTAATGAAGCGTTTATTATGAACCGTATTGCTGACCTTGGTATGTTAATTGGTATCTTCCTTATCTATTGGAGTACTGGTACTCTACAATATGCTGAAGCTTTTGCAGCGATGCCAGCTTTAGACACTGAGACACTAACTTGGATAGGTATCTTCTTGTTTATCGGTGCTATGGGTAAATCAGCTCAATTTCCACTCCACACTTGGCTTGCCGATGCGATGGAGGGACCAACTCCAGTATCTGCACTAATTCATGCAGCTACAATGGTAACAGCTGGTGTTTATCTAGTTGTTCGCTCACATGAACTATATGCGCTAATTCCACATGTTGGATTGTTTATAGCATCACTTGGTGCATTTGTTGCAATTTTTGCAGCTACTATGGCACTTGTAAATCGTGATATCAAAAGAGTTATCGCTTACTCTACACTTTCACAACTAGGATATATGTTTGCTGCTGCTGGACTTGGTGCTTATTGGGTTGCATTATTTCACCTTATGGCACACGCATTCTTTAAAGCATTATTGTTTCTTGGTGCTGGTAATGTTATGCATGCGATGCATGATGAGCTAGATCCATTTAAGATGGGTAAACTTGGTAAAAGTATGAAAGCTACTATGATTCTAATGACATTAGCTTCAGTTGCTCTTGCGGGTATCTTTCCACTTGCTGGTTTCTTCTCAAAAGATTTGATTCTTGAAGTTGCATTTATTGATCAGCATTTTATAATATATGGGGTACTTCTTTTAACTGCTGGTTTAACCGCATTTTATTCATTTAGAATTATTGCACTAATTTTTCATGGTGAAGATAGACATAGCGCACTTGGTCATCACCCACATGAAGCATATAAGTTTATGTTATGGGCGATGAGTCCATTGCTTATATTAGCTGTTATTTCAGGTTTCTTATTTAAAGGTGGATTCTTTGAGATGGTTACACAACTATTACCAGCTACAGAGTATCATATAGAGTCTGCTGTTACATATTGGACAATAACGATTGGTACTCAATTATTTGTAATTTTGGCAATTTATCTTGCATATAAAAAATATATGTCTAAACATATTAAAGTACCAGATGGTACATCCTCTATGGAAAAAAGTTTTAAATATAAACTTTTAATTAATCAATATTATATTCCTCAATTTTATGAAAAATATTTAGTGAAACCATATAGAGAACTATCTACTATATTTTGGCAAAAAATTGATAATAAAATTATTGATGCATCTGTTGATGGTATAGCAAAAGTCATCTATACAACAGGGGAGAAAACAAGAGGGATGCAAAGTGGAAACTTGTCTACTATGCTTAAATGGATGGTAGCTGGTTTGGTTATATTGTTATCATTAGCTGTAGTTTTTGGACTAGCAGCAAGACATTCTGTTGAGATTACTACAATCTTATCAGGTCTAGGAGTTTAGTAAATGTTAGATCATATCTTATCAATTTTAATTTTCTTTCCAGCAATAGCAGGAATATTTGGATTTGCAATACATAAAGATAGCATACGAGCATATGGTATATCTGTTGCAATAATTGAATTTGCTTTATCTTTATGGCTTTGGTTCTCTTTTGATTCAGCTGTATCTGGTATGCAGTTTATGGAATTTGCTCCTTTAGTATCATCGTTTGGAATTAATTATATACTAGGTGTAGATGGAATTTCACTATTTATTATCATATTAGCATCATTTTTTACAATGATTGGTATCGCTTCACTTAGTGATATGAAAGATGTTAAAAATATGATTATTACACTTTTGTTTTTACAAATGACAATGGTGGGTGTATTTGCAGCCTTAGATGCAATTGTCTTTTATATATTTTGGGAACTTTCACTTGTACCAATGTTATATATCATTGGTGCATGGGGTGGACCACTTCGAATATACGCATCAGTTAAGTTCTTTTTATATACATTTGCAGGCTCACTGGTTATGCTTGTTGGTATATTGTTTATGGCTTATTTTTACTATCAAGCGACAGGGGTATGGAGTTTTGCGATATTAGAATGGTATAGATTGGTTCTTCCAGAATCCTTCCAGCTTTGGTTATTTGCAGCCTTTTTTATAGGGTTTGCTATTAAAGTGCCAATGTTTCCATTTCATACATGGTTACCATACGCTCATGGTCAAGCACCAACAATTGGTTCTGTGATACTAGCGGCAATTTTACTTAAGATGGGTACATATGCATTTATCCGTTTTTCTTTGCCAATGTTTCCAGATGCGTCGGTGTTTTTTATGTTCCCAATTGCGATTCTTGCAATTATCATGATTATCTATACAGCTATGGTAGCTTATGCGCAAAAAGATATTAAACAAGTTGTTGCTTACTCATCTGTATCACATATGGGTGTTATTATTCTTGGTACATTTGCACTAAATGTTGAGGGTATTACGGGATCTATCTTTTTAATGATAGCTCACGGTGTAGTTTCAGGGGCTCTATTTTTATTAGTTGGTGTTATCTATGATAGACGAAAAACTAAGATGATGAGTGAATTTGGTGGATTAGCATCAGTTATGCCTATATATGCAACAATCTTTGGGTTGATGCTTATGGCTTCTGTTGGTATGCCTTTAACTATTAACTTTGTTGGTGAGTTTTTAAGTTTACTAGGGTTTTATCAGCAATCACAAATATTAACTATATTAGCAGGTATCGCTATTGTTGTTGGTGCTATTTATATGTTAACAGCATATAAAAAGATGTTTTTTGGTGAAGTTACAAAGGATGAAAATAAAAATCTTCCAGATGTAAATAAACGGGAAATGGTTGCTTTATTGCCACTAGTTGTTATAACTATTTGGTTAGGTATATATCCAAAACCAGTGTTAGAACCAATCAATAATTCTGTTGAATCGTTGGTGCAACTTATGCATGACAAAGCTACTTCAGATGAAGCAAAAAAAAGAATTCCTAACTTAAATAAAGGGGTCGAAATAATTAATACCCCTGCGCAGGAGGTAAATTAATATGAACCCAGTAGATATCTCAATTGAGTCATTAAATTTAGTAACTTTAGCACCAATGTTAATCCCTATTGTTGGAGCTTTATTTATACTAATAATAGATATGTTCAAAGGTGGACTTGATAAAAGTTTATATGTAATACTAAGTTTACTTTTCTTATTTATGGATTTTGGTTCATTATTAAATGCTGCTGGAATATTTAATCAAAGCGGCACTATGATGGGTGTGTTTGATGTGATGTTAATCGATGGTTTAGCTATCTTAGCTCAATTTATCATTGTTGGTGCATCTATATTTTTCATCCCATTAGTCTTAACAAATAAACGATTCCATGAATCTTCATATCCTGAGTTTTTTGCACTATTCTTATTTATGATTGGTGGATTCCAGTTTATGGTTGCAACGGATAACTTAATTCTTATCTTTGTTGGACTTGAAACTGCATCTTTAGCTCTTTATACTTTAATCGCTATGCACAATCGTAA
>JAMOMX010000475.1 GCA_027066935.1 Sulfurimonas sp.
TTTAAATACATTTTTGCTATTATTGCGCGTTTATAACTCCCCTAGTCATAGATTAGAGGTAGTTATTCTACTGGAAAAATTTAAGTAAAGGAATTGTATGCCTACAATCAACCAATTGATTCGTAATGAGCGTAAGAGAGTTGTAAAGAAATCAAAATCTGCAGCGTTATTATCTTGTCCTCAGCGTCGTGGTGTGTGTACTCGTGTTTACACTACAACACCAAAAAAACCAAATTCAGCTTTAAGAAAAGTTGCAAAAGTTCGTTTAACTTCAGGTTTTGAAGTTATTTCATATATCGGTGGAGAGGGTCATAACCTTCAAGAGCACTCGATTGTTCTAGTTCGTGGTGGTCGTGTAAAAGATCTACCTGGTGTTAAATATCACATCGTTCGTGGAGCATTAGATACTGCTGGTGTTAGTGACAGAACTGTTGCTAGATCTAAGTACGGAACTAAGAGACCTAAAAAATAGTAAACTATTTTTTAGAAAATAAACATTGAGTATCGATTTTTAATCGAGAAGCGATGACAGAGAACATATAATCTCTGAGTAAATATAATAATATATTGAAGGAAAAACAATGAGAAGAAGAAAAGCTCCCGTTCGTCCAGTTATGCCAGATCCAGTTTATGGAAGCAAAATACTGACGAAATTTATAAATAAAGTGATGTTAGATGGTAAAAAGTCAACAGCTGAAAAAATCATCTACAGTGCGATGGATATCATCGGTTCTCGTGGTGAAAAAAGTGGAATTGACACTTTTAATGAAGCTATTGAAAATATCAAACCAATTATTGAAGTAAAAAGTCGCCGTGTTGGTGGTGCTACTTATCAAGTTCCAGTAGAAGTACGCCCAGTTCGTCAGCAATCTTTAGCTATTAGATGGTTAATTGATGCTGCTCGTAAAAGAAATGAAAGAACTATGGCTGAAAGATTAGCTAATGAGTTTATGGATGCATCAACTGATAAAGGTTCTGCATTTAAGAAAAAAGAAGATACATATAAAATGGCAGAAGCTAACAAAGCGTTTGCTCATTACAGATGGTAGGACATAAATAATGGCAAGATCACATAAACTAGAAGATGTAAGAAATATTGGTATCGCTGCACATATTGACGCAGGGAAGACTACAACTACAGAGAGAATTTTATTCTATACTGGAGTTGAACATAAGATCGGTGAAGTTCATGATGGTGCTGCTACTATGGATTGGATGGAGCAAGAGCAAGAGCGTGGTATTACAATTACCTCTGCTGCTACTACTTGTGAGTGGGCTGGAAAACAGATAAATATTATCGATACTCCAGGTCACGTTGACTTTACTATTGAAGTTGAGCGTTCTATGCGTGTTCTTGATGGTGCTGTTTCAGTATTTTGTGCTGTTGGTGGTGTTCAACCACAATCTGAGACTGTTTGGAGACAAAGAAATCGTTATAAGGTTCCATCTATTGTTTTTGTTAACAAAATGGATAGAACTGGTGCAGATTTTTACGAAGTTGAAAAACAGATTCGTGAGCGTCTTAAGGGTAATCCAATGCCTTTTCAACTACCTATTGGTGCTGAAGCTGAATTTGAGGGTGTTGTTGATTTAGTTAAGATGAAAGAGATTGTTTGGGATGCTGAAGCTGAGATGGGTTCTGCATATAATGAACAAGATATTCGTGATTCTTTAAAAGAGATCTCTGAAGAGTATAGAGAAAAAATGCTTGAGACGCTTTCTGAAGTTGATGGCAATGAAGATTTTGCTGAAAAATTTTTAGAGGGTGAAGAGATCTCTCAAGAAGAGATTAAAGCAGCAATTAAATCTGCAACTATTGGTATGGCTGTTGTTCCAATGACTCCAGGTACTGCTTTTAAAAACAAAGGTGTTCAAACTTTACTTGATGCTGTTGTTGATTACTTACCAAGTCCTATTGAATCAGAAGCTATCATGGGTACTATGATGGATGATGAAGAGATTGAGGTTGAAGTTGCATCTACTGATGATGGTGCATTTGCATCGTTAGCATTTAAAATTATGACTGACCCATTTGTTGGTGTTCTTACATTTATTCGTGTATATCGTGGATCTTTGGACTCAGGTTCTTATGTTCACAATACTACAAAAGATAAAAAAGAGCGTATTGGTCGTATCGTTAAGATGCATGCTATCAAGCGTGAAGAGATAAAAACTATCTATGCTGGTGAAATCGGTGCAGTTGTTGGTTTAAAATCAACAACTACTGGTGATACTTTATGTGATCCATCTGATAAAATTGTATTAGAGCGTATGGATTTCCCAGAACCAGTTATCTCTGTTGCTGTTGAGCCAAAAACTAAAGCTGATCAAGAAAAAATGGGTATCGCTTTAAGTAAGCTAGCAGCTGAAGATCCATCTTTTAGAGTTCACACTGATGATGAAACTGGTCAAACTATTATTTCAGGGATGGGTGAGTTACACCTTGAAATTCTTGTAGATAGAATGAAAAGAGAGTTCTCAGTTGAAGCTGAAGTTGGTGCTCCTCAAGTATCTTACCGTGAGTCTATTAAAGATGAAGTTTCTCAAGAGTATAAATATGCTAAACAATCTGGTGGTCGTGGTCAATTTGGTCATGTTTACATCAAAATTAAGCCAGGTGAACCTGATTCTGGATTTGTTTTCAACAATGAAATCAAAGGTGGAGCTATTCCAAAAGAATATATCCCTGCAGTTGAAAAAGGTTGTGCTGAAACTATGGGTGCTGGTGTCCTAGCTGGTTATCCAATGGAAGATATTGAAATTACTTTATATGATGGTTCATACCATGATGTTGATTCAAATGAGATGGCATTTAAACTTGCTGCTTCAATGGCATTTAAAGAGGGTTGTCGTAAAGCACGCCCATCTATCTTAGAGCCAATGATGAAAGTTGAAGTTGAAGTTCCTGAAGAATATATGGGTGATGTTATCGGTGACCTTAACCGTCGTCGTGGACAAGTTAACAACATGGGTGACCGTTCAGGTAACAAAATTGTTGATGCATTTGTTCCATTATCTGAGATGTTTGGTTACTCAACTGACCTTCGTTCATCTACTCAAGGAAGAGCTACTTACTCTATGGAATTTGATCATTATGAAGAAGTTCCTAAAAATGTATCTGAAGAGATTCAAAAAAAGAGAAACGGTTAATCATTTTATAAGTATTCCCAAGTCTTTGGGAATACTATTTTCAAAAAAGATTTAGTTTGCTAATAAAGTAGCTATCTTATAGCCTTCACCTTTAATGTTAAGTATTAAGTTTTTTGATGTTTTTGCTCTTATTCTTCTTATAAAAGTTCTTAGACGCTCATCACTTACCTCCGCACCTTCCCATAGTTTATTTTTAATTTTTTCATAACTTACGTTTTTATTAGTATCTATAGCTTGAATCAATAATTGTATTAATATAATCTCTTTTTTTGTAAGTGATACAAATCTAGCATTTTTGTATAAACTTTTTGTTGTTAAATTAAATGAAAAATTTTCTTCAAAATCAATCAATTTACTCTCAAAGTTTTCGCTAATTGAGTTAATATATTCTAATAAATCATCAGGGTCAAAAGGTTTAATAAAATACTTTACTATACCAATATCAATTGCATTTAAAAATTTATCCGTATCACTAAATGCACTAAGAATAATTATTGGAACATTTATATTAATTTTTTTAATTTTTTCTGCCATCTCTAAACCTGAAGATTTTGGCATAGTTATATCTGTGATAACAATGTCTGGAGAGATACTAGAAAACATATCAAGCCCTTCTACCCCATCACAAGCAATGGTGAAACTATGAAAATTATCGCCAATCGCACCCTTGAGCAATAATGCCAATTTTTCTTCATCTTCTACTAGTAAGATTTTTAGTTTTTTTAGTTTTTTATTACGCATCATCTTCTTCTATTGGAATTTTAATAATAAATGTAGTTATATTTTTTCTTGATTTTACATCTAAAGAACCGTTTAATCCTTTTTCACAAATCATTTTTGACATAAAAAGACCAAGACCAGTTCCTTGGCTTTTATGTTTTGTAGTAAAGTATGGTTCAAAAATTTTATATAAATTTTTTTCCTTTATTCCACCTGCATTATCTTGGAATTCAATAATTGCAATATCTATATCTTTCCTAACTTTTATTTTTATCTCTCTTATTAAAATATTATTTTGAATAAAGGCATCTATTGAATTTTTTATTAAATTTATTACAATCTGATTAAATTCATTTAATATCCCCAACACCTCAACATCTTCAAACTCCGTTTTTATAGCTATTTTCTCTTTTTTAATCATTATATCTAGTATATTTAAAGATTCATCTACACTGTGCTTAATATTAAAGTATTGCTTTTTTTTATCTGGTTTAAAAAAGTTTGTAAAATCATCTATAGTATTTGACATATTTTGTATTATTTTCTTGCTATTATTGTAAAAGCTTTGAACTTCTTTATCTTCACCATCTATTGCTGCTTTTTTCATACTAAAGATAGTTAAATTTAGCTCTGTAAGTGGTTGACGCCACTGATGAGCAATATTTTCTAACATTTCACCTAAACTTGCAAGTCTAGCTTGCCAAAACATAACTTTTCGCTTAGCCTCATTTTTAGATATCTCATCTTTAATTCTAGATTCCAATGTTTCATTTAGTTCTAATAGCTCTGCAGTTTTTAGCTCTACTCTTTTTTCCAATGATATATTTAACTCTTGAAGCTCTTTCTCTTTTTTTTCTAATTCTTCTTTATAGATAACCTCTTTAGTTACCTCATATCTTATAGCCATAAATTCTATAATATTTCCATTTTTATCTAAAATTGGGGTAATAGTTGTATTTACATAAAAAGAAGACCCATTTTTTGCAAGGTTTTTTACAGTACCCTTATAAATATTTTTT
>JAMOMX010000476.1 GCA_027066935.1 Sulfurimonas sp.
TTTCATATTGACATGTTATCTAAAGAATTCCATGTTTTGGATAAAGTGAATTTGTAATGATAGCTAGTCATTTAACGATTCAATTGAAAAATATGTAGCTGTTCACAATCGTGATAATATATATCATGATTGTTCATCTTTTTGCTTAGTCAAAATACTCATGAGGGCTACATATTTTTTCCCAATATTTTGTTATATTTGGACTTATTTTAACATCAAAAAGTTAAGATTCATTCCCTGACCCCTCAATGCTTAAAATAATAGTGCCAATTATACAAGATGTTATGTGCAAGTAGTGTGTAGAAAATTATGTAAATAGAGATGCCCATAAGTGGTTTTGCTGATAAAATATCACTGTATACAATGAATGTTCCAAAAAAGTTATGGTTTTCTATAATAAAGATTATTACAAAAAAATGAGAATAGAATTTATCATTTAAGTAGAAAGATATATATTTTTGTTTCATGGTATAATCACCATTATAAAATACCAAATAAAGGAAAAATATGTCAAAAAATATCATAACAATCAATCCTGAAAAACGATCTGGTAAGCCTTGTATCAGGAACTTACGAATAACAGTTTATGATATTTTAGATATGTTGGCAAGTGGTATGAGTATAGAGAAGATTTTAGAAGATTATCCAAATCTTAAAGAAAATGATATTTATGCAACACTTAAATATGCAGCTGATAGAGAGCATAGGACAACTTTGGTGCCATTAAGTGCATAAACTACTTTTTGATAATAATATTTCTCATAAAATATTATCTCAATTAGATGGTTCTTTAAATAAAAAATATGTTCAAGGGTCTCAAAAAGAATTGATTGAATTTTGCAATAAATATTTTAAAAGTGATACAGAGATTGAGAAGTATTGTAAGAGCAAAAATATTCCTATGACTCTTGAAGATTAAAAGACAACAAGTACTTGGAAGAAAAATAGAATGGAGTTATGCATGAATAAGAATACTTTTATGAAAATATTATTAATAATTACAGCAATAGCATTTTCTGGTTGTTTGAATAAACCTTCAAAAACAACAAATATAATTAAGAATAAAGTTATTGAACAAAATCTAAAAATTAATGAAGTCAGTAGTTCAATCAATAATCAAATTATTTTAAATAATGCTAAAATCAGAACAACCGCAATAGCAGATGATGGATATTATATTTTTGGTAATATTGAGAAGTCAATATTAATAGCAAAACTAACTTTCCAAAACAAGTTTATTTGGATAAAAAAATATTCAAGTACCAATGAAATATCACTTATTGGTATTAGTGAAGACAATGGTTTTATATTAAGAGGTGAAGAGCTTGTTCAAAGTTACAAAGACAATGCTCTTATTGTAAAAATTGATTATGATGGCAATATTATATGGGATAAAATTTTTGGTACAACTACATCATTAACTCAAGTATTTAAAGTTATTAATTCAGATAATGGATATATGGCATTTGGAATGGATAACAATGATTTATGGATTTTAAAACTTAATAAAGATGGTTCTAAGGTTTGGGAAAAAGAAGTTACATATAGTAAACACAACATGTATTACTTTGCTTTAAGAAAAGAAAATATGTATGTAGTTTATTCAGCAAATACTCTGTTGAAAAAACCAACAATTAAAGTTACAGTTGATACTAATGGCAATATAACAAAAGAGAATTTAGCAGAGATTCCTATTGGAATAAAAAAAGAGCATGATAAAAATGCATCTTACAAAATAGTTATAAATAAAAATCTATATCAATTTATTAAAGATGAAGAATATTATATTATTCAAAAAGTACTTGATACCAAAGTTAAGTGGGAATACAAAATTAAAAAAGAAAAAATTCAATCATCTAGGTCAGGTGTAAAAGTGCTAGAAACAAAAGATGGTGGTTGTATAATCCTACATGCCTTTAGGGAAGGATCTAAAAATGTATCTAGTAAAATAATTAAATTAGACAAAAATGGCATCTTAATATGGGGAAAGTATTTTGCAAAAAACATACTTACAAAGGGTCTAGAAATAAAAGAAAATCACTTTGCATTTATTGGAAACGATAGTATTGTTTACAGTCCCTTCTCAAAGTCTAAATCGGCTAGATTGATTTTTCTAAATCAATCTAGTATTTTAAAAGACAACAAGTACTAGCACACTAATATCATACCCCAGTGGGATTTGATATAATGTTGCAAACAACTTGATTTCGTAACAAATATTATCATACGAGGGTTTGAAAATTGACTTTTAAATTTTTAAAAAGTCAAAAATCAAACCCTCGTATCGCCTCTTTATTGGAAAATTGATAAATTGTCGTTGAAATTGGTGGTTTTATCGTTAATGGAGATAAAGGCACAATAACATTTACTTAGATTCTAGAGCAATTTTTTTCCTAGAACATTTTGTGCCTATAATTGAGGCTATAGTATAACTAGAAAAATTGATACAAAAAAAGGGGTTTATATGTCTGCTGTAAAAAGTGAAGCACAAAAGATGATAAAAAGTCTTCTTGATGACTGTACTTATGAAGATATACAATATCACTTATATGTTATAAAAAAGATAGAACAAGGTATTAAAAGAACAGAAATATAGAGAAAAAATTTCACATCAAGGTTAAATCAAGAAAATATTAGAGAACTTTTTGCATATAGTTATGTAAACTCTACACACTTTTTACACACTAAATAACTTATAATGACTTCGTAAATTAAAACAAAGGAAAAAAATTATGAAAAAATTATCAATGATACTTTTAGCTTCAATGCTAACAGTTACTTTAGCGCAAGCTGAGATGAAGTGTGGTGCTGGAAAATGTGGAGCTTCGATGAATATGAGTACAAGCAGTGCAAACTCTGAACTTATGACAGATATGCATCAAACTAATGGTTATAATGTAAAAATTGCATCAGTTAAGTCATTGGTTGTAGGCAACAATGCTATAGAGGTAGTGCTTCAAAAAGATGGCAAGATTGTAACAGATGCAAAAGTAAAAGTTAAGTTTTTTATGCCTGAAATGCCTGGTATGCCATATATGGAGTACAAAGAGAAGTTAAAGCTTGATGGTAATAGCTATAAAGGAAATGCAAACTTTAGTATGAGTGGAACTTGGCAGTATCATTTAAAGTTTAAAACAGCTGATGGTGAAAAACATAAAGTTCGTGGTAGCATAAATCTTTAAAGCTTTTTTAAAACCTCTGCCACTCTAAAAGAGTTGGCATAAATTGTCCAAGTGTATGGGATGCTTCCACCTGTTGGCATGAAGCTTCCATCACTAACATATAGATTTTTAACTTCCCATGCTTTACAGTTTCTATCTAAAACAGAAGTTTTTGGATTATCTCCAAACCTACAACCACCAGCTTGAAGATTTTGTGCAGGGTAGGGGGTTATAGATGAAGAGATATTTTTAGCACCCATCTTTCTTAGCACTTTCTTAGCACCTTTAGCTAAAGTATTTGCAATTTTTATATTTTGTGGGTGAGAGCCTATTCTTATCTTGGCTACAGGATATCCATATTTGTCACGGTATTTTCTGCTAAGTGTTACAAAACAGTCATCATGTGGTATCCAGTCATTGAAGATTTCAAAATTTAACTGTTTTTTATGATTTAATTTTTCATATATCTTTTTTTGTAACTCTTCACCCCAGATTAATTTTCCATTTGATAGTTTTTGTCTGTTTGCTTTGACTATTGGATTTGCGTGTTCAAAAAGTATCTCAACGATACCGCCTTTTGTTTTATTGTCCAAAAAATACCAATCTTTGATAGTTCGATTTACAAACACACCCTCTATCATAAGATCTTCTAAACTCATACTATCTTTATCAAACTCACCGCTTACAACTCCTCCTGCTGTAAAAAGTAGATTTTTGCCAACTTGTCCGCTATTGTTTGCTAAGCCATTTGGAAAGTTTTTTGAAAAGGAGTTTAAAAGAACTCTTGAACTCTCAACAGCTCCAGCTGCCAAGACAAATATCTCTGCTTTTATAGTTTTTTCCTCTCCATCTTTGTCTATATATCTTGCCTCTTGTACGCTCTTATCTTTCTCTATCAATTTTACAACTTGGGCATTGGTGATAATTGTTAAGTTTTTACTCTTTAGTGCTTTTTGTAAAAGGGCTGCTCTTGAGCTCCCTTTTGCTCCGCTACTGCATCCATAACTTCCACAATAGTTTGAGTAGTAGCACTTATCTCTTGTACCTTGTAGTTTTGTTAAAATTGCTCTTGGAGTTTTCATAGTGCTTAAACCTAACTCTTTTGTACTTTTATCAATTAGTTTTGAGATAGGGTGTTCTATAGTTGGTGGGTAAGGAAAGTTTTTTGTGCTTCTTGGTTCGCTAAATTTGTATGGCTCTATCTTTCCACTAACTCCAACAACTCTCTCTACTTTTTCATAAAATGGTTCAAGCTCATCATAGCTAATTGGCCAATTGGCTATATTTGCTCCCTTAATTTTTCCAAATTCACTCAAAAGTCTGAAATCTTTTGGATGCATCCTATGAAAAAAGCCACTCATAAAGTTTGATGCACCACCAACTACATTTCCATTCCAAAAGCTCCAGCGAGATTTAAAAGTAGGAGTTTTAATCCAAGAGCCATTTTCAAAGCTCTCCAACACATGAAACTCATCTTTTAGATTTGGAGTGAGTATATCTCTTCTTGTGTTGGCTACTTCATCTTTGTTAAAATCATCTTCTTTATAAAAGTCACCTTTTTCAAGTATCACAACTTTAGCACCACTTTTTGTAAGTTCATATGCGATAGGACCAGCTCCAGCTCCACTGCCTATTATGCAGAAATCATACATTTAAAAACCTCTTTTTTGGTCTTGGAAACCCTTCATTGTGATTGTAGCTT
>JAMOMX010000477.1 GCA_027066935.1 Sulfurimonas sp.
CTTCGGTCTTGAGCTTTAGCGATGCGGACAGCTATTTTGAGTGGAAAGCCAACCTTGACATTGAAGTGATCGAGCGAGGGCTCATTACATTAGGGTACCGTTACATCAATACCGACTACGAGGTTGCTGATGTCGCATTTAACCGCGCGGCATTTATCGGTTTTAAGTTTGTCTTTTAAGGTGATTTATTGAGAGCAGTGCTATTTTGCAATCTGCCTTATGCTTTTGGTATTTTAAAGCCTCTTGAAGTTGAGCTTCTTGCAAGAGGTTTTGAAGCACTTTGGTTTGTTCCTTTAGAGATTCTTGGGCATTTTCCCTATAAAGACGTGCCTCATACAAGTGATATTAAGGTGCTTAAAGCTTTTAAAAGTGATGCAATTTTTGTACCGGGAAATGAGGTTCCATGGTATCTTCGCGGTGTTAAAGTACAAATTTTTCACGGATTTGCAGGAGAGAAAAAAGGACATTTTAGAATACGGGACTATTTTGACCTCTATTTAACACAAGGTCCGTACTTCACCAAACGTTTTGAGGCACTCCTACAACAATATCAGAACTTTGAGGTGGTACAGACGGGATGGTGCAAGCTTGATACACTATTTGCCCGAGCTACAAGACTACAAGAGGATAAAAAAAGATTCTTAGCGCAGTGCGGTGCGACAAAGCTACTGTTATTCGCTCCGACATTTTCACCATCGTTAACATCAGCAATCGTACTGAAGGAGGAAATTTTAAAACTCTCTTATGATAAAAATCTTTTGGTACATGTAAAATTTCATGATAAGATGGATACCGAGATAGTAACAGCATACAAAGCAATGGCACATGAGAAGCTGCATATTGTAAAAGCGGCAGATATTGGTGATTCATTGATATATTCCGACCTTATGATTAGTGATACCTCTTCGGTAGTATATGAATTTATTCAACTTAATAAACCGGTAGTGACATTAAACAGTATTTCACCTAATATCAACTGGGCGAATGCAAAGAGTATTTCAGAAGTTGATGCTTACGTATATGAAACACTTTTTAAAGAGGATCGCTTTCAAAACAGTCGTGCCGATGTTATTGCCATGTATCATCCATATTGTGATGGCAAATCGGCTGCTCGCATGATAGATGCAACACAAGCCTTCATTCAACGCCATGGTGTGCCGTTAAAGCGAAAACTTTCTTGGTTGCGAAAATATAAGATATTGAAAATATACGGTTTGGCTTAGCGGTGTTGTTGTAATATTTTGAGCCGTTTTTTTTTCTGAATATATTCTTGATGCTTGTTGTGATAAAATGCTAAGCGTTCTGATGCCCACGTAGCATTCAATCCTGCCTCTTCGGCATAAAATCGGGCGATCAGTTGAGTATCTTTTTGTGAAGCAGAGAATCGGGATAGGTTTTTCATGCGTAACTCATCACTGTACTCAATAAACTCCATACGATTGACGTCAACAATATTAAAAATATAGTGCCCCGCTTCTGCTTGTTTGATGAGAACATTTCCCGGTGAGTAGTCTACATGATAGACACCGGCTTCATGCAATCGATAGCTAAAAGCAGCAAATTCTTGAAATATTTGTTCCCGATTGGCAAATGTAGCATCATTTAATACAGCGCGAATCTCAAAATCAAAGTCACAATATTCGCTAATATAGTAACTTTTTTTAAAAAATCCACATTGACGCTCTTCACTGTAGGCAATAGGTTTGGGTGTGGCAATGTCCAAAGCAAGGAGTTTTTGAGAATACATGTAAGAGCGTTTGGCTTTAGAGTCACGGAAAAGACTATAGGCAATTTGGTTAACAATATTGGGAATTTTAAAAGATTTTACTACTATTTTTATGCCTTTTATCTCAAAGACTTTTAGTGTATTTCTAGCTTCATGAATAGTTGTGGCATCCTCATGAAAACGAGTATTAATATTTTTTACAAAAGGAAGCAGTTCGGTGTAGGTAGGATCAATAGTATAGATAGTGTTCAATGTTACTCCAAATCATTTTTAATGCGTTTTAAAATCTCAAAAGCGGTTTTAATATCATTCGGATTAATAGTTGAGAGGTTATGGAGGGTTTTTTTAAGTTTTGTTGAGGAGATACCCTGCGTGCGTTCTAGGTAGATAACCTCACAATACTCTTTTAAAAAATCAAATTTACCTTCCCAGTCTTTTCCAATGGCAAAGATAGTGACATCATGTTTTGTGACATCGTTGACTTTCTGATCCCAACTTTTTTCAGGTATGACTTTATCGACATATTTAATGGACTTAATAATTTCTACACGCTGTTTGTAGGGAATGATGGTTTTTTTGCCTTTTTTTTCATTAAATCGATCGGTAGAGACGGCAACAATAAGTTTATCCCCGAGTTTACTTAAACGTTTTAGCAGTTTCAGATGCCCAATGTGAAACAGATCGAAAGTTCCGTATGTAATGACAACCTTTTTAGCCAATGTCAGCTCCTTCTCGTGCATTATAGCATTTTACATGCTTTATAGCTTTGAAGTGATGATTGAAGAATGGAGGTTGTTTCTAAAAACTGTTGGCATTGCGCGACACTATCATGATGGTTTTCAATATCTTCAGGAACAATAAAAAAAGACTCAACGGTACTTTTACTAAAAAGAATATTGAGCGTATACAAGGCAGAGGTAAAAAAAGATATGATATGAGATGGATAGATACGGTTCTTTAAAAAGTAAAGTTCAATCGGTATGTTATTTTCTGAAACGGTAAAGTTTTTATTTTGAAGATGATACAGCTCCTCATGTAAGGTTTCAGCGCGATGAGGCATATAGATAATGTTTTGAGTACGGTATTTGTTAATAATCTGTTCAATATAATAAAGATACGCTTCTTTGGAAACAATGCTAACATCAATAATATTTTGCCCTAAAATATAGACGGTATTATCACTATGGTTCTGCTGTAAAAAATGTTGTTTGACATATTCAAAACGATGATTGATAATTGTCTCATTAGTGATTTTTTTTAAATGAAAGATTGTAAAAAAATGTATGGGAGTATTGTGGCGAATGCGAAGACCAAAGAATATGGCACGAAATTCTTTAAAGTTAGGTGTTTGATTGTTCATAATATTTTGATGTGCTATGATGGTGGCGGTACCGTCATCAATCAGGTAGGATTCTTTATACGACAAATTGGCAAGAAATAGCCTGCCAACACTACCGTAAATACCAAGAAATACCTTGTCATAAGGCTGTTTTTGTAATTCTTTAATGATGTGAAGTGATTGAAGAAATGTTGAGTTTCCCTTGTTTTCTATCTCAATAAGGGTGTTAAAAATTACATGTAAATTGAAGATTTCAATGACGTTTTGAATCTGTTTAGGATTTTTTTCTTGCTTGTTATGAATAATAATAAGAATATTGTCAACAGCATGAAAATATTGTGCGGCCTCAAAAGCACTGACAATCTGCATAGGAGTACGTACAATAAAAAGATGTGCCATAAACTTACCTTACAAAAATTCCAAAAGAGATAGTACCTTTATAACATAAATGGTGTGTAATGAGGATACAGATAAAACTAAATATTTTAAAAAATACCTTGGTTTATTTTCAGTAGAATATTGATTGATAATCATTTTAACAGTTAAGCATAATTTAATTTGAATTATTGTAAATTTTTGTTTGATATAGTGACAAAATTAACATAGAGCAGAAGCATAGAAGCAAGTTTTTTCCTAAGTTATAAAGTGTCATCGTAAGGCAGAGATGTCTTAATATGGTCTTCATACCAAATCGCAAACTAGGAGAAAACTTATTGAAATTTTTTGTATTACTAGCTTTAGTGTTTTTATCTCTTTATTCAAACGAGAACTTTAAAATCAATAAAATAGAAAGAGACTTAATTAATCCTGAGGGCACGATAGAGTTGACTTCATTATATAGCACAACACTGAAAAAACATGATAATGATGATTTGTCTTTGGATTTGAGGTACTCCTTTTCCAAAAGACTCGAGTTTGTTTTTTTAGGTGCTAATTATCTTTTTTATAATGATGATGTTAATGATTACGTAGCCGGTGTAAGATTTATTGGAGGTGAAAGTAGTAATGGTGCCGATGGAACAACAGACCTTGCTTTTGACTTTCAACTTAAAGGGAAAAATAGGTTTTTAGATAATAAGTATGCATTAGAGTATCATGCTATATACAGGCATGTTTTTAGAAGTTCTGGCAAAGATGAGCAAAAGTTTGAATTTTTAATTGAACCTATGATCTCCATAAACCAATATGTCTCTTTTAGTTTAAGTTCACGATACATATACAGAAATGGAACCGCATTTGATTCTTTTACGGATATTAAATATTATGATGTGGGTTGTAATCTCTATGTCAATGTCAATAAATACATAGAGTTTTATGTAAAGTATGCACATTTTAATCATTCATCTTCCAGCTCCTTTGCATTTACGAGTTCTTTTGATTTTGATTATGATTTTTTAAATAAAAATGGAAATAGAATTGGCTTTGGTGGATCATTTAGATTTTTTTTCTAACTGATAACAGTGTCTTATTAAAGAGGTATAATTAATGAAAACAGTTCTTATTTCGTGTCTGCTTATAGCTCAGCTTATCGGTGATGCGTCTTACCATAATAAAACAGCTAATTGCTTTGAAATACAAAAAGCCATTCAGACGCTCGAAGCTGAAAAAGAGCAAGAGAGTATAGCGACGCGTATGATGCTTTTTATTGGTATTTACGTCTTTGGAAAAACGGACACGGTCGATGAAAAAATCCAACTTTTAAAACTGCAACTGCAAGAGTGCCACCGTTGAGGTTGCGGAGACTCCAAACAACTGTTTA
>JAMOMX010000478.1 GCA_027066935.1 Sulfurimonas sp.
AACTCTTCTTTCTCTTCTTGATTTAGATTTACAAAGTATTGTTTAGCGGGCATATTTGCTACCTTTTATTTTTTGTAAATATCTAAGCAAATTTTAGTCCATCTTTATATTGGTGGTGGGGTACTAGTTGCAAAAAATAGAGCAAACCGGACAGTAATGTTAGAAAAGATTCGGACACTTTTGGATAAAAAACAGTATACCGAGACCACTGCACAGTAAAAACTACATAAAAGTACTTATTACATGGATTTAGAAGCACTTTCTTAGCTAAAATAGTCTATTCAAATAAAAGTTAAAAGTGGCACTTATAGATACATATAGGTCTCTATTCCCGTCAATTATAATGCCTTTAACTTCATATCCTAATTCCAATAGCCCTTGGAGAAATTGCTTGTAGTCTCTAATTACGGCTGTTTCATACTAACAAATTTTTCTGTTTCATCACCCTGAACTTGATTCAGGGTTTAGTTTTTACTGCATTATATATTAGATTCCCTGTCAAGCTGAAAATGACTGAACCAATAAGCTTAGTATGAAACAGCCGTGAGTCTTCAGTAAGTGCTCACTTTTAAATTTTAGCATTTATATGATACAATTTTTTAAAAAGGAATTTATCTTGTTTTTATCATTTTTTTCATCAAAAAGTCAAAAGTTAGTAACAAAATGGACTAAAGAACATAAAGAAATTATTGTGTTAGCCCATAAAGTTATCGCAGAATATTCATTAAATAATTATGCTGTTGCAAAAAAACACTTAGTCCAACTCAATAAAGTGACCATAAACCATTTAATGATTGAAGATATAGAGTTGTATAAACTATTAAAAGAGGACAAGACTACAGATGAAAAAGTAAAAAAGCTTATTATAGAATTTAAAGAAAGTTTTAGGACAATTAAAATATCTTTAATGAAAGTTTTAACTAAATATTCACAGCCTAAAATCGTATTAGATGAAATATTCTTTAAAACTTTTAGTGAACTTGTTGATATTTTATTGGTAAGAATAGAATTTGAAGAAAAAAATCTTTATATTACATTAAATAAATAAAAATAATATATTTTATACATTAACAGTATATTAAACCTGTTGCCACACAAGAACACTTTTTGCTTTATACCGTCTTTAGAAATCAAGACAGCCTAATAGCTCGATTTATTTTCACATCTAGCTGTAACTTTACCCCATATTTTTAATAAATTCAAGATAACTGATAGCTGAATAAAGTCTCTTAAAATTATATTTATGGATATAATTCCAAAACCCATGAATACTGTATAAATTCTATTTACACTCTGATAGTTTTAGTTTTAAAATTTGAATTTTAGCTTCAACTTCTTTGCTAGGACTGCTATAATAACTTCCAGTTGTTACTAACACTCCAACTTTTTCTAAAAAATTAATTTTTTTTTCTTGTTTTAATTTATCAATTTGTTGCAAGATACTATAACAACTCATTTCTGGTTTAGGATTGCTAGCATTTAAACTCATTATTATGTAAAAACATAATATTAATATTTTCATAATTTCTCTTTTGCAAATATCACAGTTGAGCACAAAAATATGTTACTTATTTTTATGCTCTTTTGTGTTTTATAATGATACCTAAATTTTTAAGCTTTGTTAGTTAAAACATGCTTATTTTTGGCATTATGATAGGAAATTTTAAATGTTGTTATCTATGAAGTTATTTATGCCCTCTTACTTAATTTAGAACTAGATTTTTAAATATCAAATCAGCATCTTTTTTAACTTCATCACATTTATTATTTTTACATGTGATAGTTAAAGTAATTGTAGAATCTTTTGTATTGAAGTAATAACCATAACTTCTTGTTCCATATAATGCTCCATCAAATGAATATGAAATTGCATTAACTCCATAAATATTTTCAAATTTACAATAATGCATTTTAGTATAATCATTTCGATTATATACTTGCTTTATTTGTTGAGGAAATATAGTACATAGTTCTGTTGTTCGTTTCTTAAGATTTGATATTTTTTGTTGTTCTACAAAAAGATTAATATTATCATAAAAATCTATATCGCTTTTTTTATAATATAATAATTCCATTTTTCCTGATAATGCCATTTTCTTTATTTGAGACTTTAAAGAATCATCCATTTTTTTAATTTCTTTTGTTCCAAAGTTGAAAATATCAATATTTTTACTAAGAGTTTCTCTTGTTACAATCAACCAATTATCTGAAATTTTAGAAGTAAAACCAAAAGCACTTTTATAATCTTGAGCATTAGCTGTTAATGTAAAGAAGAAAATCATTATTGCTAATATATTTGTTATTTTCATTTTTTTATCCTTGTATGTATTTTAAATTTGTATAACAGGCAAGGAGAAGAATAAAAATATTATACTTCTAAGTTATTTATGCCCTCTTACTTAATACCATTATATGCAGGTACAGCTTAAAACAAGCAATTAACTATACATCGTGAATGATTGTTCATTAGAAGTATAAATATGATAATTGCAATATTTTTTAATTTTAATTTATTATTGATGTGTTAGTGATAGTGTTTGCTTAAGTTAGTGTTATCCATCCTTGTGAGGCAAGTTCAAGGTGACAAAAATAAATTTTTAAAATGATATCAAGGTTAATAATCTATTATACTTAGCCACTTAACCACTCTATTAGAACATTTTTTGTATAATCGCATAATTATTTCTAAATAGGATAAATTTTTTGAAAAATATTAGAAACTTTTCTATCATTGCACATATTGACCATGGTAAAAGTACATTAGCTGACCGTATCATTCAAGAGTGTGGAAGTGTAAGTGATCGTGAACTTAGCTCTCAGATGATGGATACTATGGATATTGAACAAGAACGCGGTATAACCATCAAAGCTCAAAGTGTTAGACTCAATTATGTAAAAGATGGTGAGCATTATATTTTAAATCTTATAGACACACCGGGTCATGTTGATTTCTCTTATGAGGTTTCAAAATCACTTGCTTCAAGTGATGGAGCATTGCTTATTGTAGATGCAGCTCAAGGTGTAGAGGCTCAAACTATTGCAAATGTTTATTTGGCATTAGATAATGACCTTGAACTTATCCCTGTTATAAATAAAATCGATCTCCCAGCAGCTGACCCAGATAAGGTAGCAGAAGAGATTGAAACAAGTATTGGCATCGATGCGACTGATGCTTGCTTGGTAAGTGCGAAGACAGGTGTTGGTATTCGTGAGTTAGTTGATGCTATAGTTGAGCGTGTCCCTGCCCCTGTTGGAAACCCTGACGCTACAACAAAAGCTATCATCTATGACTCTTGGTTTGACCAATATTTGGGTGCGTTAGCACTTGTGCGTGTTTTTGATGGTGAGATTAAAAAAGGTCAAAATATTAAACTTATGAGCAATAACGAAGAGCATCAAGTTTTAGACTTAATGTATCCACACCCTATGAAAAAGATTAAAACAACCTCAATAAAAGCTGGTGAGATAGGGATTGTTGTTCTTGGTTTAAAAGAGGTAAGTGTTGTAAGTGTTGGAGATACAATTACTGATGCTAAAAATCCTACGCTAGAGCCTGTTGGAAAATACGAACCAGCTAAACCATTTGTTTTTGCAGGAATATTTCCAATAGACACAGACAAATTTGAAGATTTGCGTGATGCGCTTGATAAGTTAAAACTAAATGATAGTTCTTTATCTTATGAGCCTGAAACCTCTGTAGCACTTGGTTTTGGTTTTCGTGTTGGTTTTCTTGGAATGTTACACATGGAAGTTATAAAAGAGCGTCTTGAGAGGGAGTTTAACCTTGATTTAATCGCTTCTGCACCATCTGTTATATATAATGTATATCTGAATAATGGTGACTTTATCAATGTTCAAAACCCTTCTCAACTACCAGAAGTAAATCGCATAGACAGGATAGAAGAGCCTTATGTAAGAGCTACAGTGATTACACCTAGTGAATATCTTGGAAATATCATAACCCTACTTATAAACAAACGAGGTACTCAAACTAAGATGACTTACCTCAATGAAGAAAGAGTTATGCTTGAGTATGAAGTGCCAATGAATGAGATAGTTATGGATTTTTACGATACTCTAAAGTCTATCTCAAAAGGTTATGCATCATTTGATTATGAGCCAATAGGTTTTAAAGTTGGTGACCTTGTAAAACTTGATATAAAAGTAGCTGGAGAAGCTGTTGATGCATTAAGTGTTGTAGTACCAAGAACACAAGCACTTTCACGAGGACGAGTTCTTGTTAAAAATATGAAAGAGCAAATCCCTCGTCAACTTTTTGAAGTAGCTGTTCAAGCATCACTCGGCTCTCAAATTATTGCAAGAGAGACTGTAAAATCTATGGGTAAAAATGTTACTGCAAAATGTTATGGTGGAGATATTACCCGTAAGCGAAAACTACTTGAGAAACAAAAAGCTGGTAAAAAACGGATGAAATCTATTGGAAAAGTTCAACTTCCACAAGAAGCATTTATGTCAGTTTTAAAAATGGACTAATAAAATGTGCATAATAAATGCTTCTCTTTGCGATAGCAAAAGCTTTAGTGAGAGGAATTGTTCTTGGGACTTGTTCCAAGAACAAGGAGACAATCAAATAGACTTTATGTCTGTTTTAAAAATGGACTAAAAAAAACTATGAAATGTTTGATGTGTGAAAGTTTTTCACTTTCACATATTTGTGAATCTTGCCAAGATACTTTTTTAAAACCACAAATATTTAAAAGAAAAATTTCAAAAAACATAGAGGTTATCTCTTTTTATAAATATGATGAAATTAAAGAGTTATTACATACCAAACATACAGACCTTGGATTTTATATATATA
>JAMOMX010000479.1 GCA_027066935.1 Sulfurimonas sp.
AAATTTTTGCACACAAAAAATGGGCTCAATGGCAATTATCACATCTAATTCCTATATTATTGTCCAAATTTGCTTACATACTACTTAATCATTCTCTTTATCTATCATAATAAGAATAATTTAATAATATTTAAAAAAAATAATGTTTTTGCTTATTTATTTAAAAAGTTAGAAATTTTTTCTGCAATACCATAGTTAGAGGTTTCTTGAAGAATAACTTGAGCAGCTTTATTGTTGTCTGTATTAAATACTATGGGACCTATAAAATTTATGACTGAATCTTCTATTGGGTTTTGGATTAAAACAATATTTAGGGTTAATAAATTTGATTTATCGTCTATCTCTAAAGAGTCTTGTATGTTTTTTGGAACTTCAAAATCATATTCACGAATAACAAATGGATTTATTAAAGTAAAAGATATAAAATCATCACCTACTGTTTGCATCTTCATAAAAATATCATCAATCTTTTCTAGTGTGACCTCTTTAACATTTTCAAAACCTAAAAGTGGTGTAGTGATTTCAAATTTCATAAATTACCCTCATATATTTGTAGTTTATTTTCTTATTGTAACACTAAAAGCATAAAATGTACCTAGTTTAATATGTGTTATATATCTTTTAGATAAAATATCAACTTATTTAACTATGGATTATTAATGATGAAATTTAAAACAAACCTATTTTTGCTTACTACAGTAGCTCTCTTGTTTTTTGGTGGTTGTGCAAAAGAGATAGATGAATACAATAAACCAGCAATGTACTGGTACTCAAAAATTATAGAATCTGTTTCAGAATCTGATTTGGAAAAAGCGGATGACTACTATTCATCTCTTCAGGGGGAACATATTGGCTCACCACTTTTAGTAGAAGCTACAATGATACTAGCAATTGCTCATATGGAAAATGAAGAGTACTTACTAAGTGAGCATTTTTTAAATGAATATATCAAGCGATATGCAAATTCAAATGAAAAAGAAGCAGCAGAGTTTATGAAAATAAAAGCTAAATATATGGCGCTTCCAAACCCACGCCGTGATCAAGCGCTCATAAAAGATGCAATAACACAAGGTGATAAGTTTAAAACAAACTATCCAAACTCTATCTATATTTCGGTAGTAGATACAATGATTATACGTCTTCACTTAGGCGAAGCTGCTCTAAATGAATCTATAGCTGATCTATATGAAAGAGTAGACAAATATAAAAGCGCAAAATATTATAGAGAGTTAAAACCACAACTTTGGATAGATTGGGATGAGATTGAACGCTCAAACTCTCCTTGGTACAGAAGTTGGTTTGAGGGTGATGGAACAAGTAGTTGGTATGGTTTTTTAATACCAGATACCAAAAGTGTAATATCACGCAATGCAAATACTGATGAGACAAAAGAATTAGGAGAAAATAATGCAACTAAGTAACTACGATAATTTTCCAGCAAATATTCCAGTGATAGCTGAGGATGAACTTTTTTTATATCCATTTATGATCTCACCACTTTTTTTAAGTGATGAGGCAAATATTAGTGCAGCTACAAAGGCAATTGAAGACAACTCACTTGTCATTGTCTGTCCAACTAAACCATCTCATGAGGCTGAGAGAGATTATGAAGCTCTATATGATGCAGGGGTAGTTGGTTCTATTATGAGAAAAGTTTCACTTCCTGATGGTCGAGTTAAAGTGCTGTTTCAAGGTTTAGCTAGAGCAAAAAAAATAGACAGTATCTCACAAGAGCCAAATATTGTAAAAGTTGAAATATTAGAATCTATAAATAACGATTCTTTAAAATTAGATGCACTTCTTCAAATTATACGTGAAAAAGTTCGTATGTTATCAGGTGTAAGTAATTACTTTCCACCTGATTTATTAAGGACTATTGAAGAAAATCATGATCATAATCGTATAATTGATTTGATATGTTCAACTATTAAATTAAAAAAAGAGCAAGCTTATAGCCTTTTTATAGAGGTTGATACTGAAAAAAGATATCTTAATTTAATCGATTATTTAATAGAAGAGATTGAAGCAAATAAATTGCAAAAAGAGATAAGGTCAAAAGTTCATACACATATAGATAAAGTTAATAAAGAGTATTTCTTAAAAGAGCAGTTAAAGCAGATTCAAAAAGAGTTGGGTACTGATACTCAAAGAGAAGAAGAGATTGAAGAGTATAGAAAAAAACTTGAAGCTAAAAAAAGTAAAATGGATGAAGATGCATATAAAGAGATAAACAAACAAATAGAACGATTTTCTCGCATGCACCCTGATTCTTCTGATGCCTCTATGACACAAACTTATTTAGAGTGGGTGTTAGAAATTCCATTTGGAGAGATAGCAAAAAAATCACTCAAAATAGAAGATGTTGAGAAACAACTAAATGAAGACCATTTTTCACTTAAAAAACCAAAAGAGCGTATAGTTGAGTATTTTGCTGTAAAAGAGTTAATGGAACTTAGAGGTATAAAAAATGAAAACGATGCAACTGGAGCAATTCTTTGTTTTAGTGGACCCCCTGGTGTTGGTAAAACATCTCTTGCAAACTCTATTGCCAAGGCATTAAAGCGTCCACTTATTAGAATAGCTCTTGGTGGTTTAGAAGATGTAAATGAACTCCGTGGTCATAGACGAACTTATGTTGGAGCGATGCCCGGTAGAATAACTCAAGGCTTAATAGATGCTAAAAAAATGAATCCCATCATCGTTTTAGATGAGATAGACAAGGTTTCTCGCTCACTTAGAGGTGACCCTACAGCTGCTCTTTTAGAGATACTAGACCCAGAGCAAAATAAAGAGTTTCGTGATTATTATCTGAATTTTAACATTGATTTGCGAAAAGTTATCTTTATAGCTACTGCAAATGATGTTGGAAAAATTCCATCTCCACTTCGTGATAGGATGGAGTTTATACAGATAAGTTCGTATACACCTCAAGAAAAATTTGAGATTGCAAGTAGATATCTTTTACCTCAAGAGTTAAAAAAACATGGTCTTAAAAAGAGTGAAGTAAGTATTTCAAAAACTGCATTAAAAGAGATAATTCATTCATATACAAGAGAGGCTGGAGTTAGAAATCTTCGTCGACGCTTAGCTGAGATGTCTCGTAAGGTTGCTCGTGAAATTTTAGAAAAACCCCATCTCAAAAAAATATCTTTAAATATTAAAAATTTAAAAGATTATTTTGATAAAACAGTTTTTGAGATTGAAAAAACAGATAAAAAGCCGGTTATTGGAGTGGTTAATGGTTTGGCTTGGACAGCAGTTGGCGGGGATGTATTAAAAATAGAGTCTATTCGAATTAAAGGTAAAGGTATAATGACTTTAACTGGAAGTTTAGGTGATGTTATGAAAGAATCAGCAAAGATTGCTTTTAGCGTTGTTAAAACTTTAATTGATACTAAAAAACTTCAAATTAAGTCAAATAATATACCTAGAACTTTTAAAGAGCAAGAAGATGATTTAAAAGTTGATGCTAGTGAGGTATATAAACGATACGACTTGCATATCCATGTCCCAGATGGGGCTACTCCAAAAGATGGACCTAGTGCTGGAATTGCAATGGTTTGTGTTATTGCATCTATCCTTAGTTCTCGTGAAATTCGTTCAGAAATTGCTATGACTGGTGAGGTCTCTTTAAGTGGAGATGTATTGCCAATTGGTGGATTAAAAGAAAAACTTATTGCAGCATATAAGGCATCAATGACTAAAGTCTTAATACCTGCTAAAAATTATGAGCGTGATTTAGATGATATTCCAGAGGAAGTTTTAAAAGCACTTGAAATTATAGGTGTAAAAAGAGTAGAAGAGGTTTTAAAAGAGGTTTTAATATAGCGATAGTGCTATATTAAAACTGACCTTATTTTTTGTTGAAGATCAGCAGCACGGATAGGTTTCATTAAAAAACCATTTGCACCTAGCTCTAATGCTTCACCTTTTTTTGTTTCATCAGTAGTTAAAATAATAATTGGTACTTGATTTAGGTTTTCATCTGCACGAACAACTTTTAACATCTCTATCCCATTCATTATTGGCATTATAATATCTAAAAGAATTAAGTCAATATCATCTCTTGATTTTAAAACGTCAATAGCATCAGAACCGTTTCCTGCTTCTACTACTTCAGCTACCATTTCAGTTTTTTTAAGCATAGACTTTAGTAGTTTTAAGTTAATAATATCATCATCAACAGCTAGTACATTTAATAATTTTTGCATTTAAACTCCTTGTATATATTTTTTGAAAAGTGATTCTAGTTGATCTTTATTTATCACATTCTCTATAATTTCATCAACATATGTTTCGTCTTCTTCAGTAATTGTTGTTAAAGGATCACTAATTAGTATAAGCCTAGTGCTAAGACTGGTTTTTTGTATTGATGTGTTAAGATCATCATAGATAGTTTGAAGAGTTAAGCCTTCAAACTCTTTATCAAATAAAACTAATTTATAAGATTCATTATTTATCTCATTATGTAGATCTTTTGATGTGTGAACATCATGGTATGTATATCCAAGTGAAGTTAAAAGAGTAGAGTAAAGCTTTGTTTCAAACAAACTTTTTTTAGCTAAAAGTATATCAGCTTTATATTCATCTTCTGGCTCTATAATATTTAATGTTTCATTTTTTTCAACTTCAAGTAGTCCTACTATTGTTGTGTCGTCTATCTCTTTAGGTTCTTGCTCTATTTTAGTGTTAATCTCTTCAATCTCTTCAATTTCTGGATCTTTTTTTGATTCATCAAAATCACTTAAGTTCAGCTCATTA